>JANXYQ010000132.1 GCA_025355995.1 Spirochaetaceae bacterium
CCCGGGCCCCCCCGCCCGCGGCACGCCCGGGGCAGGGCGGGCGGGCTGGTCGAGCTGCCCTCCCTTCCCACCGTGCTCGTCCCCGACCTCCACGCCAGGCCCCTCTTCCTGTCCTCGGTCCTGAGCTGGGCCCCGCCCGGCCGCAACGAGAGCCTCGCCTCCCTCCTCGAGGGGGGAAGGGCCAACCTGGTCTGCCTCGGCGACGCCTTCCACTCGGAATACGGGAGCGCCCGGAGGCGCTGGGCCATGGCCTATCGCGAGTATTCGGGCGGTTGGGCCTCGACCGTCGCCATGGACGAGGAGATGGGATTCTCGCTTGCCGCCGCCGCGCTGGTGCTCGAGGCAAAGGCGGCGTTTCCAGGCCATTTCCACTACATCAAGGGCAATCACGACAACATCGCGGACGAGGAGGGGAAGGGCGACCATTCCTTCTACAAATTCGCAGCCGAGGGCGAGATGGTGGCCTCCTGGTTCCGCAGGACCTACGGCGACGACCTCCTCGCGGCATATCGGGAGCTCGAGCTCGACCTTCCCCTCCTCGCCCTCGGGCCGCATTTCGCGGCGAGCCACGGCGAGCCTGCCTTCGCGCTCGCGCGGCGCGACGTGGTCGAGTACCGGTCGAGGCCGGACGTGGTCGAGGCGCTGACCTGGACGGCCAACGGCGAGGCGGAGGAGCACTCGGTGGCGCGCAGCCTCGAGGCCCTCCTCGGGGCGGAGAGGGCCGCCGGAGCGATGTGGTTCGCGGGCCACCGCCCCGTGGACGGGAAGTACGCACTTCGGGCGGGGGGAAGCTTCGTCCAGTTCCACGATCCGAGCGCCCAACGCGTCGCCTTCCTCGAGCCCGACCGCCTCCCCGATCCCGACAGGGACATACTTGAAATCCGCGCTGGCGGTTGACCTGAAATATGCCGATCCATATCATGAGGCGATATGGCCGCGAGAAAGCGAAACGACAACAGACCCGCATCTAGCGCCGGCACCGTATTCTGGCTCGCCGCGATCGTCATAGTGCTATTCATCTTCGCGCTCAATTGGGGAAAGATCCAGGAAACCCTCGCGCGCACGAATTTCCATGAAATAGTGAAAACGAACAGCGGCGACAAGGCCCCTTCCGCGCCAAAGCCATCCGATGCGCTTAAGCCCTCGGGCGCCGCGGCTAAGCCCCAGGCTCAAACGCCCCAGGCCTCGCCGGATACCGAGCCGAGGGCGACCTCCCCGAGGGCGGCCGCGAAGCCCCAAGCGGCGCCAATGGCGGCCCAGCCCCCGACTCAGACAGGTACGACTACTGTCGCCGCGACTACTGTCGCCGCGACTACTGTCGCGAAGGATCAAGGCGCGCAGGACGCGGCTAAGCTGCCCAAGGCATCGGCGTCGGCCACTGGCGCCAAATCGCGCTCGGCCTCCCTCTTCTTCGTGCGCATAGACGACGACGGGGCAATCGTGCGGCAGGAAGTGAAGCGGCAGGTCGCCGTCTCGGACTCGCCCCTCCTCGACTCCCTCGCCGCCCTGATTAAGGGACCGAGCGAGGACGAGCTCCGAAAGAAGCTCGTGTCCCTAGTGCCGCAGGGCACGAAGCTCCTCTCGGCCCAGGTCCGAGGCTCCACCGCCTTCCTCAATTTCAACGAGGCCTTCATGTACAACCATTACGGGATCGAGGGCTACGCGGGCCAGCTCAAGCAGGTGGTTTACACCGCGACTTCCTTCCCGACCGTGCAGGACGTGCAGATCCTCATCGAGGGAGAGAAGCACGATTACCTCGGCGGCGAGGGCGTCTTCATAGGAAGGCCGCTCTCGCGCAACTCGTTCTGATCCGGAGAGTCTCGGACTACGATAAACCCCTCTCCTTGTCCCCGCCCTTTCGTCGTGCTACACTCCTCAAGCGATCCTGAGTTACACCGCTCCAAGGAGGCTCAACCTGAAATCCACCCGCCTGCACGATTGGCATATCGCGCGGGGAGCCAAGATGGCGCCCTTCGCCGGCTATGAAATGCCGATCAGCTACCCGACGGGGTCTGTCGAGGAGCACTTGATCTGCCGCCGCTCCGTGGGCCTCTTCGACATTGACCACATGGGCCAGGTCGAGATACGCGGACCGGGGGCCGGCGAGTACGTTTCGGGCCTGGCGAGCGCCCGCGTCCTCGATATGCTGGACGGCGAGGCGCGCTATTCCCTCCTCCTGGACGAGCAGGGCCTCGTCCTCGACGACCTCTTCATCTACAAGCTTCCCGACTCCTGGTGGATCGTCGTCAACGCGTCCAACCGCGATTCGGACCTCGCCTGGATGCGCTCCCGCGCGCACGGGGGCCTGACGATCGAGGACCGCTCCGACGACACCTACATGATAGCCGTCCAGGGACCGCGGGCGATCGAGCTCCTCGACGCGGTGGCCGAGCGCGCGGGCTCGGGCGGGGCGGCGTCCTCCCTGCAGCGCTTCACTGCGGGGGAGATTCGCATCGGCGGCGCGAAAGTGCTCTTCGGGCGCACGGGCTACACGGGCGAGGACGGAGGCGAGCTCTTCTTCGCGGCCGACCGCGCCCTCGAGGTCTGGGAGCTCCTCCTGGCCGAGGGCGGGAAGCGGGGCATCGAGACGGCGCCCATCGGGCTCGCCGCCCGCGACAGCCTGCGCTTCGAGGCGGGCATGCCCCTGCACGGGCACGAGATCGGCCCCTCGATCAACCCGATCGAGGCGGGTTTCAAGTGGGCCTGCGATTTCGCGAAGGATTTCGTCGGCAAGGCCGCGCTCGAGGCGGTCGTCGCGGAAGGCCCTTCGAGGAGGCTCATCGGCCTCGAGGTGACGGGGGGCGTGCCGAGGGAGGGCTGCGAGGTGCTCGCGCAGGTAGGCCCCGATGGCGCGAGTTCCTGGACCAAGGCGGGAGCCTGCGTCGCGGGCATGTTCTGCCCCACGGTCAAGAAATACGCGGCCAACGCCTTCATCGCGCCTCGGTTCGCCAAGATAGGCACCGCTCTCGCGGTTTCGATACGGGACAAGCCCCGCGCCGCCCTGGTCGTAAAGAGGCCGCTGTACCTTCCGGCTTACCGCCGATAATCTCGCACTGGAGGAAGCACATGAAGATCGATCCCGATTGCCGCTACAGGAGCTCGCACGAGTACGCCCGCAAGGACGGAGGCGAGATAGTCGTCGGCATCTCCGACCACGCGCAGGAGGCCTTGGGCGACATCGTGTTCGTCGAGCTGGCCGAGGCCGGCAAGACCGTCGCACAGGGAGATGCGATAGGCGTCGTCGAGTCGGTGAAGGCCGCCAGCGACATCTACGCGCCCGTCTCCGGCAAGGTGACGGCCGTCAACCCCGCCCTCCAGGGCGACCCCTCGCTCGTGAACAAGGACTGCTACGGCTCCGGCTGGCTCCTCCGCATCGCGCCCTCGGCCGCGGGCGAGTGGGCCGGCCTCATGGACGCGGGCGCCTACGAGAAGGAAATCGGGAAGGAGTGACCATGCCCTATATCGCGGCGACCGACGCGGACCGCGCGGCCATGCTCCTGCGCGTCGGCGCGGCGAGCGTCGAGGAGCTTTTCTCCGACATTCCCGCGTCCGCGCGCTTCCCCAAGCTCGACCTGCCTCCGCCCCTCGCCGAGATGGAGGCGATGCGCGAGATCGAGGCCCTCGCCGCGAAGAACCTCTCCGCCTCCTCCTCGGCCTGGTTCCTCGGAGCCGGCGCCTACTACCATTTCATTCCCGCCGTCGTGCCCGCCCTCGCCTCGAGGGGCGAGTTCCTGACCGCCTACACGCCTTACCAGCCCGAAGTGTCCCAGGGAACCCTCCAGGCCATCTTCGAGTATCAGAGCATGGCGGCGACCCTGCTCGGCGTGGACGTCCTCAACGCGTCGCATTACGACGGCGCCACCGCCCTCGCCGAAGGGCTGCTGATGGCCTACAACGCGGCGGGAAAGGCGGGCGCCGGGCAGCGCGAGAAGGCGATAGTCTGCGCGGACCTCCACCCCGAGTACAAGGCCGTCATCGCCTCGTACCTGGCCGCCTATCCCATCCGCCTCGAGGAGGTCGACCTGCCGCCCGAGTCCGCGGCGGCCCTCGCGGACGCCTCCACCTTCTGCGTCGTGGCTCCCTATCCGGGCTTCTCGGGCGCGATAGGCGACATAGGGGCTGCGGCCGAGGCCGCGCACGCCGCCGGCGCCCTCCTCCTGGTCCAAGCCGACCCGATCATGTGCGGCCTCCTGAAATCCCCGGGCGAGCTCGGCGCCGACATCGTCGCGGCGGAAGGCCAATCCCTCGGCAACCCGATGTGCTTCGGCGGCCCCTTCCTCGGCATGCTCGGCGCCAAGGCGAGCCTCGTTCGCAGGATGCCCGGCCGCCTCGTCGGGCAGGCCAAGGACGCCTCCGGCAGGAGGGGCTTCGTGCTCACGCTCACCGCGCGCGAGCAGCACATCCGCCGGGAGAAGGCCATATCCAACATCTGCTCCAACCAGGGCCTCTCCATGCTCCAGGCCTGCATCTACCTCGCGGCCATGGGCAAGACGGGGCTGCGCGAGGTAGCCGAGCTATGCTGGAACAAGGCCCATTACGCCGCATCGCTCATCGCGGGGCTGCCCGGCTTCGCCGTCGCCCCGGGGCGCTTCTTCAAGGAATTCACGGTCAGGACCCCCTTCCCCGCGGAGGAGCTCGCGAGGCGGCTCCCCCGGAGGGGCGTCGTGCCGGGCCTGCCGCTTTCCCGCTATTACCCCGAGCGCACGCACGAGCTCCTGGTCTGCGTCACCGAGATGTGCACCAGGGCCCAGATCGAGCTGCTCGCCCGTTCCCTCGAGGAGGCCTCCCGATGAACCTGAAGGAAGAGCCGCTCCTCTTCGAGCTCTCCTCGCCGGGCCGCGTCGGCGCCTCGCTCCCTCTCTGCGACGTGCCCGCCGCGCCCGTCCCGCCCGAGCTGGCCCGGGACGGCCTCGCCCTGCCCGAGCTGGACGAACTCGGGGTCGTGCGGCATTTCACGAGGCTGTCGCAGAAGAATTTCTCGATCGACACCCAGTTCTACCCCCTCGGCTCCTGCACGATGAAGTACAACCCCAAGGTCAACGAGCAGGCGGCCTCGCTTCCCGGCTGGCGCAACGCCCATCCCCTATCCGGCGAGGAGTTCAACCAGGGCGCCCTCGAGCTCATCCACTCGCTGCAGGAGCAGCTCTGCGAGATCGGCGGCTTCGCGGCCGGATCGCTCCAGCCGGCTGCCGGAGCCCAGGGCGAGCTCGCCGGGGTCCTCGTCATGCGCGCCTACCACGAGTCGCGCGGCGACTCGAAGCGGCGCCTCGTCCTCGTGCCCGACTCCGCCCACGGCACCAATCCGGCGACCTGCACGATGGCCGGGTACCAGGCCAAGACCATACCCTCGGACGCCGAGGGCGGCGTAGACATGGCGGCGCTCGCCGCCGCGTTGGACGAAACCGTCGCCGGCATCATGATCACGAACCCCAATACGCTCGGCCTCTTCGACCGCAACATCGAGGCGATCTCGCGAGCGGTGCACGGCGCGGGCGGCCTGGTCTACGGGGACGGCGCGAACATGAACGCCCTCGCCGGGGTCCTGAGGCCCGCCGAGGTCGGCATCGACGTGATGCACTACAACCTGCACAAGACCTTCTCGACGCCCCACGGCGGCGGCGGCCCGGGCGCGGGCTTCGTCGGCGTCAGGGCCGACCTCGCGGGCTTCCTGCCCGGCCCTATCGTGGCTAGGGCCGAGGGGGCCTACGCCCTCCTCATGCCCGCGCGCTCGATAGGGCGCATGAAATCCTTCTACGGCAACTTCGGCATACTGGTCCGCGCCTACGTCTACCTACGGATGCTCGGGGCGCCGGGGCTGCGTCGCGTCGCGGAGACCGCGGTGCTCAACGCGAACTACCTGAAGTGCCTGGTCGAGGGCGCCTACAAGGTCAAATACCCGCGGCGCTGCATGCACGAGTTCGTCGCCCAGGGAGACCTCGCCGAGGGCGTGCACACCCTCGACGTGGCCAAGCGCCTCATCGACTACGGCTTCCATCCGCCCACTATCTACTTCCCGCTCATCGTGCCCGAGGCCCTCATGATCGAGCCGACCGAGACGGAGTCGAAGGAGACCCTGGACGAGTTCGCGGCCGTTCTCATCAGGATAGCCGTGGAGGCGAGGGAGCGGCCCGAGCTGCTCCATGCCGCCCCGACCACGACTCCCGTCGGCCGCCTAGACGAAGTGGCCGCCGCGCGCAATCCGACTCTTTGCTACAGGAGTTGAAGAATGAGCGAAAGAACGAAGCGCGGAAGGGGAATCGGAGCCAAGATCGCGCTAATCCTCATTATCTATACTACCGCCCTCCTCGGAGTCGCCCTCGTGGCGGTGGGGTTCATCCTCAACCGGGACATCGGGGTGATGATACTCGAGAACGGCAGTCAGGCGGTCGACGCGCGAGCGAGCGAGCTCGGCGAGAAGCTCGAGAAATTCCGCAGCCAGCTCAAGCTGCTGACGGAGAGCCCCCAACTCCTCTCCAAGGACCGCAGGCTCCATAAGGCGTTCGTGGAAGAATACAGGAACCAGCTCTCCTCCGAGCTCACGGGGCTCTTCGTAGCCTGGCCGGACGGTTCCGCCTATTCGTGGGAGAACCCCTCCTTCGATGTTTCCGACCGCCCCTATTTCAAGACGATCATGGCCAAGCGATCCGACTGGGAGGTCTCCGATCCGCTGGTCTCCAAGAACCTCGGAGTCCCGGTCATCGTGATGGCCATGCCGGTCAAGACGGAGGACGGATCCGTCGTCGCCCTCGTCGGCGTCCAGGCCAAGCTCGAGGTTCTGTCCTCCCTGATGTCCGGGATCAAGTTGGGATCGAGCGGCTACGGCTGGCTGGTAACCAGCGAGGGCCGCGTCATCGCCCACCCCGTCGCGGAGCGGGTGATGAATCTGGTCATAACCGAATCGGACAAGGAGGGCTTTCGCGGCCTGGCCGGCCTCGGCGCGGCTATGGCCTCCAGCACGAGCGGGACGGGAACCTGGAGCGACCCTTCGGGAGTCAAATACACCACCTGGTATTCGGCCGTCAAGAACTCCTCGTGGATACTGGCCATCGACCAGAAGTCCAGCGAGGCCGAGCGCTCGCTGCGCTCCATCATCCTCGTCCTCGCCATCCTCCTCGCGCTAGGCGCCGCGGTCACCGTGCTGATCTCCCTCGTGATCTCCCGCTCGATCGCCAAGCCGATCAACCTCGCGGCCTCGGGCTTCCGCGAGCTCGCCGAGGGCGAGGCGGACCTCAGCGCCTGCATCGACATGGACCGTTCGGACGAGATCGGCGATCTAGTCACCGATTTCAATACTTTCCTCTGCAAGCTGCGCGATACCATCGCGGAGCTGAAGGGTTCGCAGGCGGACCTTTTCGGGATAGGCGAGGAGCTGGGGAAGAGCGTCGAAGGGGCGACCGGCGCGGTCGCCCAGCTCACGGGCAACATCGGCGTGGTCCGCGAGCGGGGCGAGCACCAGGCGTCGAGCGTGGAGCAATCGTCGAGCGCCGTGAGCCAGATCGCGCGGAACATCGCGAGCCTCGACGACCTCATCGCGAGCCAGGCCGCCAGCATCACCGAGGCCTCGGCGGCCATCGAGGAGATGGTCGGCAACATCCACGCAGTCACCGGCTCGGTAGCCAAGATGGCCTCGGAATTCTCGACCCTCTCCGAGGCCTCCGAGACGGGCAAGGCGACCCTGGCGAAGGCGGCCGAGCGAGTCGCGCAGATCTCGGGGCAATCGAGGTCCCTCCTCGAGGCCAACGAGGTGATCGCGGCGATAGCCTCGAGCACAAACCTCCTCGCCATGAACGCGGCCATCGAGGCGGCCCACGCGGGCGAGGCTGGCAAGGGCTTCTCCGTCGTGGCGGACGAGATCCGGCGCCTCTCCGAGACCGCGTCGGAGCAGTCCAAGACCATCGGCCGGGAGTTGACGCTGATCCTCGAGGCGATAACCGACATCGTGGAGGCCTCCAAGGAATCCGAGATGGCCTTCTCCCTCGTTGCGGGCAAGATAGGCGACACCGAATCGATCGTGAAGGAAGTGAACCACGCCATGATCGAGCAGGGCGAGGGATCCAAGCAGATCCTCGAGGCCCTGCGGGGGATGAACGACATCACTTCCCAGGTCAAGACCGGCTCGTCCGAGATGAGCGAGGGGAACCAGGCCGTGCTCGAGGAGATGTCCAGGCTGCGCGACGCCTCCTTCGACGTGAAGGAGCGGGTGGACGGCATGGCCGACAGCGCCGAGCACTTCGAGGCGATCCTCACGATAGTGGCCGCGATGGCGAGGGGCACGCGCGATACGATCCAGCGCATGGACGCCGCCATAGGGCGATTCAAGGTCTAGCCCTTTCGGGCGGCCATCGATCGGCGCAGGCTCTCTATCCTCCTGCCGGGCTGGACGGCCTGGGGGCAGGCGCGGGAGCAGGCGAAGCTGCGCTCGCAGGCCGCGACGCCCCGGTCCCCGGATGCGAAGGCGAGCGCCGCGCCCTCGCGGCCCGGCCGCTCCTCGCGGTCGCGATCGGCGGCCGCCAGAGCGGCGGGACCGGCGAAGGGGCGCGTCACGGGGCAGGCCGACACGCACAACGCGCACTCGATGCAGTCCTCCAGCCTTTGTCCCGAGCCCGACTCGCTGGCGCGAAGGTAGGACGAGCCCTCCGGCATCTCCGCGAATAGCGGCGACGGGTCCACGGCGAGGTCGCCCACCACCCCCATCTTGCGCAGGGGCTCTATGGTCACGGGGCCGGGGCTCAGGTCCGAGAGCCGCGTCAGGCACATCAGACGCTCGGATCCGTCCACGAGGGCGCCGCAGGTGCCGCAGGAGCCGTGATGGCAGGAATGGCGGTAGCGGAGCGAGGGGTCGCGCCCGCCGCGTATCAGCTCGAGGGCGTCCAGGATCGTGAGCGCGCCGGCCTCCACCTCGTAATCGGCGAAGCCGTCGCCGCGCGCGACGCGCAGGATCACCGAGCTCATCCGTAATACTCCCGCCACGAGGGCAGGGCGTAGTCGGCGCTCGCGCAGGCGGCCTCGACGCCAAGAGATCGGCAGACCAGGTCGGCGGCCTTTTGGGCCATCGCGCGCAGAACGGTCGCCTTGCCGCCGATGACCGTGCAGAAGCCCGCTAGGCCGTCGCGCTCGGCATGGTCGAGGGCCGCGAAGTCCCGGCTGATCGAGCGCCCGCCGTCCGCGGCGCCGAGCCGGGGCGGGCGTCCCGCTAGGGGGCGGGCGGCGCACCAGGCGGCGTGGACCGGCGCTTCGGCGAAGGAGGGAATCATCCTCGACGCGAGGCTTATGAGGTAGGGTATGTCCCCGCTCGGGGGCAGGAGGGCCTCGGGGCTCGCGGCGAGGCTTTGGGTGGAGCCTATGATCGAGAGTCCGCGCTGCGGGACGACGATGTCGCCGTCGCCCGCCCTGTGGAGGTGGCTCACGACTCTGTCGCAGAGCCGCGCGCGCACGGCGACCATGGTTCCCGGCGCGCTCGTGATCGGCACGTCGAGCCCCGCGAGGGCGCCCAGTCCGCCCGCCCAGGCGCCGCAGGCGCCGACGAAGTAGTCCGCCTCGACCCGGTACTCGCGCTTCGGGTCCGAGGATCGGTCGACGACGAGGGCGGCCGTGACGCGGCGCCCCGAGGTTTCCAGGGCGACGACCTCGTTCCAAGCGCGGATCCGGGCGCCGAGGGCGCGCGCCGCCGCGAAGAAGGAAAGGGGAAGGCGGAAGGCGTCGAAGGACCCGTCGGGCACGGCGACGGCCCCGAGGATCCGCGGGGAGAGGGCTCTCTCCATGGCGAGGGCCTCGCGCGCGCTGATCGGCAGCGCCGGGATGCCCGCGGCCCGGCAGGCGTCCACGAACTCGGCTTCCAGGCCCGAGTCCTCCCCGTCCAGCTCCACGAAGAGGCCGCCGTTGTATTCGATCGCATCGCCCGCTATGCTGCGCAGGACGAGGCTCTCCTCCATGCACTCCCTGGCGATCTCGCGGTCGGCGAGGGAGTAGCGGGCGCCGCAGTGCAGCTGGCCGTGATGCCTTCCCGTCGTACCGCTCGTGAGCTCGCCCCTCTCGAGGAGGGTCACCGAGAAGCCGCGGAGGGAGAGGTCGTAGGCGAGGGCGGCTCCGGTGCCGCCTCCCCCGATCACGCAGACGCGCAGATCCCGGGTTCGGCACGGCCTGCGCGACGCCTTTAGCGCGCCGGCGAAGGGTAGGGCTGTCGTTTCGGCCACGGCGACAGTATAGGAGGGGACTCGAGGGCGGGCAAGCTCCGCTCTTTTCTTAATTGACGAAATCGAGAATGTCCCCTAGGGTTCGTGGTATCGAACCAGGGAGGACAGATGATACTAGGCACTTTCGACGACGCGGAGCGCTACGCGGACGCCGTTCCCGGGCTCCGCGCCGCGGTGGAGTTCGCGCGGGGCGCCGCCTCCCTCGAGGCGGGCCGCTACGAGCTCGCGGGCGGCGCGTATGCCCTCGTGCAGGCCTACGAGACTCTCGACCCGCGCGAGCTCACATGGGAGGCGCACCGCGCCTACGCGGACGTGCAGATCATGCTCGAGGGGCGGGAGAGCGTAGGCTGGGCGGCGGCCCTCGAGGGCGCCGGCCCCTACGACGAGTCGAAGGACGTCCTGCTCGCGTCCGGCGCGTCGGGCGCCTCGGAGCTCGCGCTATCGCCCGGCCTCTTCTCCGTATTCCTCCCCGGCGAGGCCCACAGGCCGCGCGCCCTGCTGGGGAAGCCCGAGAAGGCGCGCAAGCTGGTCGTCAAGCTGCCCATGGGGCGGCCGGCGGCCTAGCCCAGGACCCAAAACATCTCCATGGGAGCCGCGCCCTTGACGGGCAGGGCGCCGCGGGCCTCGCAGCGGAAGGCGTCCCCAAGCAGCGCCCTCGTGGCGCCGGAGACGTTGATCGCCATCGGGTCGGAGGCCGATTCGAGGCGGCTCGCGATGTTGACCGTATCGCCGAAGACGTCGTAGATGTAGCGGCGCGTGCCCACGATGCCGGCCACGACGGGGCCCGAGTGTATCCCTATCCGCATCCTCCAGGGGATGGGGGAGCGCGCCTCGCGCGACCCGAGCCAGTCGCGCATCTCGATGGCCGCCCTCGCCAGGCAGCGCGCGTGGTCGCGGTTGGGCTCGGGCATTCCCGAGGCCGCGAAATAGGCGTCCCCGATCGTCTTGATGCGCTCGCAGCGGTTGTCCTGCATGATGTGGTCGTAGGCCGTGCTCATGTCGTTGAGCTCGTCGATCAGGATCTTGGGCTCGAGCCTCGAGGAGGTCCCCGTGAAATCGACCAGGTCGGCGAAGAGGACGCTCACCTCGGGGAAATAGCGCGGCTCGCTCGTCCCCCTCTCCTTCAGCTCGTCCGCGATCGCGTCGGGCAGCATCGCGCGGAGCAGCCGCTCCGATTTCTCCCTCTCGACCTGGACCCCGCGGAGGGCCTGCACTAGTCGGATGTGGGTCCCCACCCGCGCCAGGACCTCCTCGCGCTGGAAGGGCTTGGAGACGTAGTCGACCGCCCCGGCCTGGAAGCCCCGCACCTTGTCCTCGATCTGGTTCAGGGCCGAGATGAAGATGACCGGTATCCCCGCGGTCGCGGGATCCTCCTTGAGGAGCCGGATCGTCTCGAAGCCGTCCATGCCCGGCATCTTGATGTCGAGGAGGATCAGGTCGGGCTTGGCGACGGTCGCGATCTGGATCGCGCGCTCGCCCGACTTGGCCTGGAGCGGCTTGTAGCCGGCCTGAACGAGGGTTTCGCTCAGAACCTTGAGGTTTTCCTCTATGTCGTCGACGACGAGGACCCTGGCGCCTTCCGTCTCGCTCATTCCCGCTCCTTTCCCTCGCCGAGGCGCAGGCTTTCGAGCAGCGCGGCGATCGCCGCCTCGTCGTAGGCGCCGGCCGCCGCCCGGAGCGCCGCCGCGAAGGCCGGGGCGCCCCCGCGCAGGGCCTCGGCGCGGTCGGCCAGGCTGCCGAAATCGTTGATGAGGGCGGCCTCGGCGAGCGCCGCCGCGCCGGCCGCTCCCAAGGAACGGGCCGCCGCGGCGAAGTCGATCTCGCCAGGCGCGGCCGGGGACGGGGCGGAGGGAGGGGTCTCGGAGCGCAAGCGCACCCCGCCCCGCTCTCGTATGAGGCGGTGTAGGGCGCTCAGCTTGAAGGGCTTCGCGAGGAAGCCGTCGAAGCCCGCCGCCCCTATGCGCGCCTCGTCGTAGCTGAAGGCGGAGGCCGTGAGGGCGAATACCCTGATTCCGGCCGTGGCGGGGTCGCCCTTCAGCGCGGCCACCGCCTCGTAGCCGTCCATGACGGGCATCTTGATGTCCATGAACACGATATCCGGTACCAGTTCGCGCGCGCGCTCCACGGCCTCCCGGCCGTCGAGCGCCTCGACCACCGAGAAGCCCGCGCGCTCGAGCATCTCCTTGAGGACGAGCCTGTTGGCGAGCTGGTCATCGACCACGAGGACCGTGGACTCCGTCCCGTCCTCCACGAAGATGGCCTCGCTCCCTCCCGCCGCCTCCTCGCTGGGGCCTTCCCTCTCCTCGAGCGGGAGCGTGAAGGAGAAGGTCGAGCCTTCGCCGAGGACGCTCCGCGCCTCGAGGGCCCCGCCCATCATCCGCACGTAGCGGCTGCTGATGGCCAGTCCCAGTCCGGTCCCGCCCTCGTGGTCGGTGGTCGATGCCTGGACGAAGGGCAGCATGATCAGCCCGAGCTCGGCCTCGGGAATGCCGCGGCCGGTGTCGCGCACCGCGAAGCGGATCCCGTCGCCGTCCCTTCCCGCGATGACGCTGATTCCCCCTTCCTCGGTGAACTTCACGGCGTTGCCGAGGAGGTTGATCATCACCTGCCGCAGCTTGCCGAGGTCGGCCTCGACGTAGCGCGGCAGGCCCTCCAGCTTCTCGACGTAGAGGGTCAGGCCCTTCTTCCGGCACTTGAGGGAGAACATCTCGCCCAGGTCGTCGACGAAGCGCGGCAGGTCGAAGGCCGTCGGGCGCAGCTCCATCTTGCCCGCCTCGATCTTGGAGATGTCGAGGATATCGTTGATCAGCGCGAGGAGGTGCTCCCCGCTCCGCGAGATGACGCCTATCCTCTCGACCTGACCCTCGGTCAGGTTGCGGTCGTCCGCCATCAGCTGGGTGAAGCCCAGGATCGCGTTGAGCGGCGTGCGCAGCTCGTGGCTCATGTTGGCGAGGAATTCGCTCTTCATCCTGTTGGCGTTCTCGGCGTCGACGCGGGCGCGCGTCAGGCGCTCCTCGATCTCGGCCTGGGCGCTCACGTCGCGCAGGATGAGGGTCGTCCAGGCCTCCGCGCCATCCCCGTCGATGGAGAAGTGCGCTTCCATCGGCACGAGCGTGCCGTCCTCGCGCCTCCAATCGCGGCGGGCGAGGCCTTCCGGTGAGAATTTTTCCGGCGCCGACCCCGGCAGGAGGAGGTCGATCCCCGCGCCGAGGATACGGTCGCTGGGGTAGCCGAAGGCCCGCTCCGCGGCCGGATTGAAGATGCGCACCTTCCCGCCGGCCTCCACGGCGATGATGGGATCGGCCGCGCTGTCGACTATGCCCTCCAGCCTGCGACGCGAGATCTCGAGCTGGTCGCGCTGCCGCAGGATCAGCGAGTTGATCAGGCCGTAGACCTTAGCGAACTCGTCGTTCTTGAGGATCTCGATGACCTCGCCGGCTCCGGGTTCCGGCGAGTTGAGCGTCTTGAGCCTCTCCGCGACGGTGGACAGGGGGCGCTTGATGAGCTGCTTGAGCTGGTAGAGGAGCTGGGCGATGAAAAGGGCGAAGACGGCCAGGCGGAGGCCGAAGACGCCGATCGCGTTCATCACTCCCGCGTCGCGTCCGTGCTGGAAGAAGAAATCCGGGCCGCTTAGGAGCTGGGCCGAGGGGAGGACGTTCGCCCGGATGGCTTGGGACCCGAGGGCGAAGAAGCCGCTCGCAGAGGAGAACACCTGTATGATGAGGAAGATCGAGATCGCGCACATCACCAGGAGGATCCTGGAGAAGAGCGAGGAATAGCGCAGGCTGCGGCGGGAGCCGAGGGAAAGCACGGTCGCCCGCGCGCCGTAGAGCCTGTTCTCGAACTGAAGGGACAGGATGACCCCGACGAGGAACCCTGTCGACGATGACTCTAAGAGATCGATGGCCGCCCTGCCGGGACCGCCCGCCGGCAGCCCCGCGATGAGGTAGCGCAGGATCCCGCCCGCCGCGAAGAATACGACCGAGGAGAGCACGATGAAGCGCGTGAGGCCGTCGAGCCTGCCCATGGCCCTCTCCACGACGGAATCCACGGGCTCACAGGCTCCGTGCAGGCAGGCGATGTGCAGCTTGAATACAGGGGCCGCGTACAGGTAAAGGACGAAGTTGAGGAAGACGACCTGCAACCAGATGACGAGACCCTGGCCGCTCGAGAAGAAAAGGTTCCAGCTGGAGCCTAGGGCCTCGCCCACGGTCAGCCCCTTGAGGGTAGTGGCGAAGAGGATGGCGAGGGGCACGAGCACGCTGGCGTCCGGCGAGAGGAAGCCCTTCATTGGGAGCTCGGGCTTACTGACCCTGCCCCTGCCGAGGGGCCTGGGGCGGTATGGCTGATTTCGCATCCCCAAAGTATAGGCAAAATGCCGGCCCGCGGCAAACCCGCAAGAGAGGGGGCAGCGGAGAAGACCGGAACGCGTCGCCACATGAAAAGACGGCTAGGCAGGTCCGAGAACGTCGCCCGCGATGGCGGGCGAATAATCATTTCCTATCGTTCCACGCGTCGCATGTGCGACGCGTGAGGACTTCGGAGCGAGGGGGAGCCGCGTCCCCCCAAATATGCCCGCGCCTAGTGGGTGAAAACGCGAACACCGGGCAGGGACCCATGCCCGGTGTTCTTCTAGGCGAGGGGAAGCGCGGGCAACACTTTGTGCGGCAGTGCTCCCCCTTTATAAATCCCCTATCGTCGCAACCATCACTGCCTTGATGGTGTGCAGCCTGTTCTCCGCCTCGTCGAACACCACGGAATGGCGGCTGCGGAAGAGTTCGTCCGAGACTTCCATCTCCGCGAGGCCGAACTTCTTCTGGGTATCCTTTCCTACTTCGGTCTCGAGGTCGTGGAAGGCGGGAAGGCAGTGAAGGAAGATACAGTCGGGATTGCCCGTCTTGCGCACGAAGTCCATGGTTACCCGGTACTTCTCGAGCTGCGCGATGCGCTCGGCGAATTTCGCTTCCTCGCCCATCGATACCCAGACATCGGTATACAGGGCGTCCGCGCCCCGCAGGGCCTCGTCGGCCTTGGCTATGTCGAGGAACTCGATGGTCCCGCCCGTCCGCGCGGCCACCGCCTTCATCTCCGCGGTCAGGGCTTCGTTCGGCCAGAGCTCCTTGGGAGCGAGGGCGACGAAGCGCAGGCCCATCTTGGCGCTGCCGATCATGAGGGCGTTGCCCATGTTGCTGCGGGCGTCGCCACAGTACACGAGCTTGACCTTGTCGAGGGGCTTCGCGACATGCTCCTCGATCGTGAGGAGGTCGGCGAGGATCTGGGTGGGGTGGTCCTCGTCGGTGAGGCCGTTCCACACGGGCACGCCCGAGTGCTTCGCGAGGTCCTCGACGAGCTTCTGCGAGAAGCCGCGGTACTGGATGCCGTCGTACATGCGCCCGAGGACCTTGGCGGTGTCCTCGACGGACTCCTTCTTGCCCATCTGGCTATTGGTGAGGAAGGTGGCGTTGCCGCCCTCGTCCCAACAGGCGGTCTCGAAGGCGCAGCGGGTGCGCGTGGAGGCCTTGTCGAAGATGAGGACCACGTTTTTTCGATACAGGAGGTTGCCCTTAACGCCGGCGCGCTTCTTGGCCTTAAGGTCCCGGGACAGGTCGAGGAGATAGCGTATCTCCTCGGTCGTGAAATCCTTGAGGGTGAGGAAGCTGCGTCCTTTCAGGTTAACGGGCATGGTTGTTCTCCTTATCTAGTGTATAGCATCCGTTGCCGGTTTTCGTCAATCAAGTCCCGTGTGCATAAGTACTTATGCGAGATGAGTAATTATGCGGCGCTCGGGGCGGTTAGGTCGCGGACCGGCGGAAGGCTCCATCGCCCGAGCTGGCCCGCGCGCATCCGCATTGACTTTGCCGTATCATTATTCGATATTGGTTATATTATTAAAACATAATATTTGCTCCTAGGGCCGAGCCCCGTCGACGCGGTACTGCAGGGACTTCCGCCTTTCGGGCCTTGTTCGCCTTCGCGATCCTTTGGTCGATGTGCGGCTCGACCGCGGCCTTCGACGGCGACCCGAGGCGGGTGACCCGCGCGGGGCAATCCGCCGGCGCCGGCTCGGTCGAGGTCCTGATGAGCAGCCCCCTCGCCACGGGGCTGTTCAGCCAGGGTATAACTCAGAGCTACAACGCTATCACCATGGGGCTGCCTTCTCTCGCGGCTGCCGAACGGAGCGGATCCGCCTCCGTCGGAGGGACCAGGACCTTGGCTCAGCCGAGGGCCATGTCGCCAGGCGACCTTCTGGCCTTGCCGTTTCAGCCGACCCCCGTCCTGGACGGCCGGTTCGTGCCCCGGACCTGGCGCGACGCCCTGAAAACCGGAACCCAGGCCGACGTCCCTCTTTTGAGCGGCATGGTTACCGGCGATAGGATCTTCTTTGCCCTCTTCCCCGGTCCATTCAGCTTCGATTTCCCGACCAGGTACGCCTCCTTGAATCGGCTCCGCGCATCGATGAGAGCGACCTTCGGGGGGCTACGGCAAGAATTCTCCAGCCTCTATCCCGCCGCCGCCGACGCGGAGGCCGGGAGTACGCCCACGTATCTCTACCGCTTCTCCAGGGCCATGCCTGATGCCACGGGAGGGCAAAAATACGGTGCCTTCCATTCCTCGGATCTCGCCTATACCTTCGACTATTTCAGCCCGAGCCGGGCCGCCTTCTGGACCGCGGATGATCGGCGCCTCGGGGAGATCGCCTCGGCCTGGCCGAAGTTCTACTCGAAGCTTTTCTAGGAAGGGCCTGAGAAGCCGACCGCGGCTCCGGCCCGCCCCGGAGTTCGGCCGTGGATATGGCGGAGGATTCGATGGTCGCTCGAGTCGGGGCGGCTAGGCCGCGGACCGGCGCGGAAGGTAGAATGCGCCGCATGCGGCGCGCGTTGTCTTTGGCGATCCTCGCCACCCTGCTGCTCGTCGGCCTCCTGGCCGCCGGCCTCGTCGCTCGCACCCTCCTCCCGGCGAGGGCGCCCTGGCTTTCCGTGAAGGCGCCCACCGCGGCCGTGAGGGGTCGGCCTTTCAGGATCGTCGCGAGACTCGCCCGACCCGAGCCGGGCAGTTACCTGACCGCCGACCTTCACGCGGAGGATTCCGCCAGACGCTACCTCGGCTACGTGGCGGGCGCCCCCGTCCAGCGAGTCGTCCCGGGGCGGCGGGTGTATTCCTTCGACATCATCGTGCCGGATCGAGGGGGTCTATCCTACGTCGAAGCCCTCCTCTACCTATCGAAGGGAGGCGATTGGGGAAGCCGCGTTTCGAGCGCCCGACTGGACCCGGTGCCCATACAAGACTCCCTCTCCGTTGTGGATGGGCTGCGGCTTCGGCCTGCGGCCGCCTATCCGATAACCGAAGGCGCGAGCCCATCCCTCTCCTATTCCCTACCCGAGTCCATTCCCTGGCGGATCGCCGCCAGCCTAGCCTGGGCGGCCTGCGCCGCCCTCTGCCTAGCGGCTCCCCGCGGCCGCCGCTCGGTTCCCCTAGGGATCGCCAGTCTCCTAGCCTGCGCCTGGGAGGCGGTCGCTCCGGCTGGCGCGATCTCGGAGGCCTTTAGGAGCTTAGCCGGGGTGGAAGGCTGGTATATACTCCGGAGTGCGCCGCAACGCTTCATGGACGGCGCCGCCCTCGCGGTTGGGATCTGCGGGGCGATTCTCGTCATTCGCGCGACCATCCTTTCGAGACGGACCGATCGCGGCCTGGCCTGGCTCGCCCTGTGCGCCTACGCGGGCATCGCCTTCCTGGTCATCGTCTCCCATCACGGTACGGACGCGCTTTTCGCGAGGCCCGTCGCGGGCATACCGGCGGGGCAGGCGGGCAGGCTCTCCTGCGCCGCCCTCGCTTCCGCGGCCCTCTTTATCGGCGCGGCCGCGCGTCGACGGGACAGCGGCGAGAGCGCCCGACCCTAGCCTAGCCGCGCTTCCCCGGATACAGGAAGCGCTTGATGCTCTGCTTGGGCGTCTTCTCGAAAGGCTCCGTCTGGAGCTCGACCTTGGCGATGCGCGAGAAGGCGGCGAGGCGGACGTTGGCCTCCTTCTTGATGCGGTCGAGGAGGGCGCCGGCGGCTTTTTCGGCGCTGCCCAGGCTCTCCCCCGCCGCCTGCGCGGCGTGCCCGACCGCTGCGGCGAAACTCGCCGCGGCCACTTCGGCGCCTTCGATCTCGTCCTGGACGCGGGCGGTGAAGCTTTCGATGACCTCGGGCTTGAGATGGACGAGGGCGGTCAGTCCCTTCTCGTCGCCGTAGACCAGGGACTCCAGGACGTAGGGCGAGGCGTTGAGGACGGCCTCGATCTCCTCGGGGTAGATGTTCTCGCCCGAGGCGCCGAGGATCATCGTCTTCAGCCTGCCGCGCACCGTGATTCGGCCGTGCGCGTCCATGACGCCAAGGTCGCCGGTGCGGAACCAGCCGTCGCTCGAGAAGGCCTCGGCGCTGCGCTCCGGGTCCTTGTAGTAGCCCGGGAAGATGTTGGGACCGCGGGCCTGGATCTCGCCCTCGCCCGTGTCCGCCCTACGGTCGGCGATGCGCAAGGTTACGCCCGTGGCGGGGAGGCCCGTGGTGTGCAGCCTCACCCTGCCGGGCTTGTTGCCGGTGAGCAGGGGCGCCGTCTCCGTGAGGCCGTAGCCGATCGAGTAGAGGAAACGCGCGTTGTGGAGGAAGGTCTCGACGTCGGCGGCCACGGGGGCTCCCCCGATGCCGAAGAAGCGAATCTTGCCGCCGAAGGTTTTCTTGAGCTTGAGTCCGGCGACCCAGTCCAGGGCGGGGCGGAAGGCCGCGTATTTGTAGATCGAGATCTTGTCCAGGGCGGGCTTGACGCTCGAGCGATAAATCTTCTCGATGATCAGGGGGACGGAGAGCATGATGGTGGGCCTGATGGCCGCGAGGGCGGGGAGGAGGGCGGTGGCCGATGGCGGCCTGTCCAGATAGTAGATCGCCGAGCCGTGCATGACGGGGATGAGGAAGCCGATCGTGAACTCGTAGACGTGGGCAAGGGGGAGGACAGAGAGGAGGCGGTCGGTGCGTCGCAGGAGGACGAAGGGAGTGGCCGACCAGGCGTTGTAGACCAGGTTGCGGTGGGTGAGCATGACGCCCTTGGGCTTGCCCATGGTCCCCGATGTATAGAGGATCGAGGCCAGCTCGTCCCCGTCTATCGGCGGCGGGGCGAAGCTCTCCGCCGCGCGGTCCAGCTCGGTCTGATCGACGCTCCCGGCGGTGAGGAGGGCGAAGTCCTCGAGCGAGACGAGGATGCGCTTGTCGCATTCGGCGGGAACCTTGGCGGCGAAGCGCTTGGAGACTATGAGGACCTTGCTCTCGGAATGCTCGAGGATGGTCGAAATCTGCTCGGGCATGAAGTCCGTCATGATCGGGACGGCGATAGCCCCCGTCCGCGCGATGCCGAAATACGAGAGCCCCCACTCGGGCCTGTTTTCCGAAAGGAGGGCGACTTTATCGCCTTTCTTGACGCCGAGGAGCCCGAGGAGGGCGGCGATTCGCCTCGTCCTGGCCTCGAGTTCATAATAGGGAATGGGCTCGCCGCCCACCATGGAAAGAGCGGTTCGCGAGGCGTATCGCTTGGAGCTTTTCTCTAGAATCTCGGGGATGGTAAATCGTTCTATAGTATACACCGCTCTTTCTCCTAAGAAAAAAGGACCTCAAAGTTCCCTCGTGGGTTGCGCGGGTTCGATTGATACTAAAGGGATTATAGAGCTTTGTCTAAATAATTTGTTCCCCCCGGCTCGATTTACTGTGTATTTACCATGAAGAACGAGAGATAGCCATCCGCGGCGACGGCCAGGACTCTGCCGTCCGGCGAGAAGGCCAGCGCGCTCGGCCTCGGAGGGAGGGCGCAACCCGCCTCGGGCAGGAGACTGCCTTTGTAGTCGAGCCTCCCCGTCGCCCCGACGTCGAAGAGGGCGAGCCCATCCTCCGCCCCAGAGCCCACGATGGCCAGGAGCCTATTGTCGGACGACAGGGCGAGGCGTTTCGGATAGGCGAAGCCCATGACGCCGCTGAGGCCCGATTTGGCGCTCGCGACCGGGGAAAGGAGGCCCGTGCCGGGGTCTCGATCCAGCCGCACGATAGCCCTGCCGTAGTACGAGAGGACGAAGAGACTCGCGCCGTCCCTCGAAAAGGCGAGGAAACAGGGATCCGAGAGCGGAGCCAGCGCGGGAAAGGCCGCCTTGTCGAGGCGGGACCTAAAGGCGAGGCCCTTCGTCGAGCCGTCCCTGTCGAAGAAGTAGATCGCGTCGTCGCCCGCGGTGCCGACCGCGAGCGTGGCGCCATCGGGGCTTAGGGCTAGGCAGCCGGGGCGCGAGAAGGAAGCCAGGGTGCCTGCGCCTTTGGCGGCCGCCGCGCTCGCGCCGACGAGGGTCCCGCCAGGGCTCAGCGACAGCAGGGCGATGGCGTCAGCGCCCGAGGCGGCCGCGTAGGCGCAGCTTCCGTCGGGCGAAACCGCCAGGTCCTTGGCGCCCGCGAGGCAGGCGGTGCAGAGGCTGCCGGTGAGCGACAGCCCCTCCCCGCCGCAGGAGATCGAGTATGCGGCGCCCTCGGATTCAGAAAGGGCCAGGAGGGATCCATTCGGAAGGAAGCGCAGGATCGAGGGCGAAAGGAGCCGAGGCTCGCAGAAGCGCGATCCCGCCGGTCCGCCCAGGCAGCTGATCGGGAAAACCGCCCCGGGCGCCGGCGCCTCGAGCAGGGAAAGAGCGTTCGCGCCCTTGCCGGCAGTCGCGAGATAGGCGCCATCGGCGGACCAGGCGAGGTCGCGGCAGTCGCCCAGGCCCCTCAGCCTCGCCTGGCTCGCTGCGCTCCCCGAATCCTTGTCGATGAGCTCGCCCCAGGCCAGGCCCCCGAGGCCCTGTGTTTCGCGGATCGAGGCTTGGGCGCTGCCGGATCGGGGAAGCGAGGCCCTGCCAGCGACGCAGTCGATCCGCAGCGAGAAAGGTCCGCTCGGCGGAGGGCTGGGCGCGTAGCGAAGCTCCGGCCCCGAGCAGGGTAGGGGGACCCCTTCCGCGTACCACGAGATGCCCTCCGAGACCGGCGCGCGAAAGAGAAGACTGATTCCGCGCGAAACGCGCCTGAGGCTGGGCTCGACCGAGAAAGATGTCGCGGCGTAGTCGGGCAGGACGAGGCTGAGCGACAGGGCCGCCTCGGGTGGCTTGAATAACACCGAAAGCTTAGTCTCCATCCCCGCAGCGACGATTACCCCGTCCGCGAGGCCGCAGAGGGCGGTTCCGTCCTTGAGGAGCCTGAGTTCGAGCTTCCAGCCCCCGTTCCCCAGGGCTTCGAAACGCAGGGGACCGCCCCCGGCCTTGCTTCCGAAGGGCGCAGCTATCGGCACGACAGCGCCGCTCGAGCTCGTCAGCGATCCTTCTATGCTCAAAACCCCGTCCAGGCTGCCGGACAGAGTCCAGGAAAGGGAAACCGAACCCTCCCCGGCCAAGGGAGCCAGGAAAATATCCTTAGTCTGGCATTCCGAGGGGCCAAGTGTCAGTTCCAGGAAGCCCGAGGCCACTGCAAGCCCCTTGGCGTTGAAACCGGTTGCAGCAATCAGCCAGGAGCCGGGGCTCAGGGACAGCTCTATGGGAGCGGAATCCGTGGACGCGGCGCTGACCTTCTCTCCACCGGGCCCCTGCCCTTCGATCTTGATTGAAGAAATAGTTATTTCTTCTGGCATGAACGATTTAGCATAGGTAGACCGCGTCCCGAATCCCAGGATCAGCGTGGCGGGAGCCGGCGGATCCTTCCTGCAACCGGCAATAGCGAAGATCAGCGCGAGGATGACAGCGACGAGGGCGAAATAGAAATGTTTTTGCATACGAGCCTCCTATAGGGGAGCCTACGCTCGCCTAGGAGGAGCACGATTGAATGCGGGGCGGAGTCTGCGCTTTTATCGCCCATTTTCCGATACTAAAGCGGGGAAGCGGATGCCGGTGCGCTGGCGGACTATATTCTATATAATGCTTTTTGTGACCTCCAAGCCGGAAAGGAATAATAGGAGCCGTCGAGACATGAGCAAGCATACCTTCAGCAGCAGGATACGACTCACCTTTTCCACGAGGGGACTGTTCTGCGCGCTCGCATTCCTGGCTGCTGCAGGGGGGTGGGGACAGAGCAGGATTCCGGATGCCGATTACCAGTACTTCTTTGTCTCGGGTACGGCCAGCGCCTCGATTACCCGCACGACTGTAGTTTTTTTCGAAGTGCCAGATACTGTTACCAGCACCTTGTATTTCTCGATAAAGAGCCCTGCCACTTCGCAGACCGGGGCCCGCGGTCCGACGAACATGGACGATTCCTGGATCGGTAGCGCCAACGATGATACGGATTTCTATCTTTTAGGCGGAACTGGGGCGATTTCGGATCCGAAAGCCAAGCATGCTGTATATACCAATGCGGAAATCACCGCCAATGATGAGTTGACGGGCAGCCTTCTCTGGACTAAGCACTATCAAGGTGAGTCGACCTGGGATCCTCCGAGTAGCACGTTGTGGGATTTTACCGATGGAGTCTCGCCCTCTCAGGGCGAGCACATCGGGAACAAGTACTACTTCAAGATGGTCGCCCTTAAGCCAGCCGCCAGTACGAGAGACAACTACTTTCAGCTGGACGTATCGCTGGCGCCGAGCGGTACACCGACAGGAATATCGACGGTGAGGGCCTTCGCCTACCTGTGGGCCATACTCCCTCCGACGAGCGGCCTTCTCTCCGTCTATCCATATGCCGAAGACGGGGATGAGGGGAGCTACCTCGCCTTCACCAATTACGAGGGCGAGAGCGCCTGGACAATCACCGCCACGGATAAAAACAACGCGATTATTGCGGCGCCCGCGGTATCGGGCGTAGCAGCCATGAGCACTACTTCATACCTGCTTGGCGGATCGACAACCAACGGGACCTGGAACTTCAACTTTAACAACAGCCTTTGGTATAATTCCGGCCATATTTTCGCCTATAAGGCCACCGCGCCAGCGCTTGTAAACGATACGAGCAATCCGCCGATCCAATACGCCGGCTCGTCGCTCGCCGCGTCGCTCTATCGCATCTACGCGGCCCCCTACATCCCCGCAGCCGCCCACCACGTTACGATCAGCCCTTCTTCGGCGACTCTGGCTCAAAACGGCTCGAAGTCCCTGTCCCTCCAGATCGCCGATGTGAACGGCGATCCCGTGCCCTATAAGCGCTCGGTCTATGTCGCCGTGAACGGAAGCGCGACCATCAGCCCCGACCTCAATGGCGATGCGCAGCATGAACTCGTCACCACCGACGGGACCGGCATGTTCACGATTTCCTTGACCGACACGGCTGTTGATAACGTAACTGTATCATTGACTACGGACGGCGGCGCCAACGGCTCTTCATTGCTCACCGGCAATGCCTCCAACGGATCGGCTACCGTCGCGTTCGTCGCCAATCCCGAGCCGACCATATCGAGCGCGAGCAACACGAGCTTCGTAACCGGCACTGTAAAGAGCCTCCCCGCCATTACCATCGGTTCGAACGGCGGTACCCGGATAGTATCCGGCAGCGGCATCCAGATCCGCCTACCCACGGGAACCCCTGTCGCTCACTTCAATACGGGGAGCCTTAGCTACGCCACAAGCGGGAGCGCAGTGACAGGCGGACGGGTCGCTAATCCAGTCACGGTCGCTTTTTCAGGAGGGGGATCCAACGATCTCATCGTCTCGATACCGGTTATCTCGAATCTCTTGAGCACGGACTCCTTTACGATATCCGGACTATCGTTGACCGCGACCAATAGCCCCGCCGGTTTCAATCTCGAACTCTCCCGCGACGCGGGCGTCTCGTGGACCGCCCTCGACGACAAGCTCGTCACTATACAGGCGACGAGCTACGCCTGGACCGGCACGACGGACGCGACATGGACCGCGATTAACAACTGGAATCCTCCCATCGCCGGCGGGCCGCCGACCACGGCCGACGTGCGAATCCCGGTGGTCGCGACTCAGTATCCGAATATCGCCGCCGGAACCGTGCACGCGCATAACCTCGTCATCGACACGGGCGCGTCGATGACCCTGAACGGAGCCGCCGCGTTGACCGTCGACGGCACCTTCGCCAATTCGGGTACCTTCACCCTAATCGGCAATGAGACGGTAGCGCTCGCCAATTCCACGGGAAGGGGGACTGTCGTCTACGCGGGCGGCGGAGTATACCCGAGTCTCGCCATGGGCTCTAGTTACTACAACCTAAGCTTCACAGGCGCGGGATCCCATACGCTCGGTTCCTCGATCACGGTGGAGGGCAACTTCAGCCAATCCGCGGGCACGGTTGTCGCGGGCGCGAACACAATCACGGTCTACGGCAATTGGGCCTATAGCGGCGGGACTTTCACGTCGGCAGGATCCACGGTCAGCTTCGCGGGCACGGGTACTTCGACAGTCACGGGCGCGAACATCTTCAATGTTCTCTCGTGCACGACGCCTGGCAAGACTATCCTATTCGCCAATACTACGACTCAGACCGCGGCGAGTTTTATCGTGACCGGCAGCGCCACGCAAAACGTAGTGCTCAATTCCGTGAACGGAGGCACGGTCAACTGGACGTTGGCCTGCCCAATACTCAACGTCAGCGTCAGTTACGCGAAGATGAGCTATTCGACTGAGACTCCGGGCGTTGCCACCACGAGTTATTCGAGCGAAGGAACGGCTCTTTCGAATTCGGGCTGGAGTTTCCCGTCCTATACGACCTGGAACGGAAATTCTTCAACCTTCTGGAACAATGCAGGAAACTGGAGCAACGGCTTTCCCTCGGCGACTAAGGCCGCGGTCATAGCACCTGCGACAAATCAGCCGACCCTCGATACGAGCCCGACCGTATTGGACCTTACCATCCTTGCTGGCGCGACCCTGACGATGGCGACCACCTTCAATATCACGCGGAATAGCCCGGGATCAATCCGGATCGACGGAACGCTCAAGCTGAACGGAAGCGAGAGCCTGACCAATGTCACGGGCATCACCGGCTCCGGGACGGTCAACTACTTCGGGACCGCCGGGCCGTATACGATCAAGAACCTTACCTACCCAAACCTCAGCATTACGGGGAGTGGAGGCACCTTCAACCTCGGCGCGGCGCTCAACGTGACGGGAGACCTCGTCGTCTCGGCCGGGACCCTCCAGGCCGTCTCGAATTCGATCAACGTCTCCGGCAATATCGATTTTCTGGGCTCTACCGCGCTGACGAACCCGGGCACCGTGACCATGAGCCCTAGCGGGGCCGTCACGCTCAGGAGCGGGGCAAAATCGCTGTCGAGTCTGGTCATAGGCGGCGCGGGCAGCGTCGCTCTGGGCGATAACCTGACGCTCACGGGCGGACTGACGATCAACGGCGGAGCCAGCCTCGGAGCGGGCTCGCAGGCTATAACCCTGGCCGGGAGCTGGAACAATTCCGGAGGCTTCTCGGCCGGCACGGGCACGGTCACTTTCAACGGAACTACGGCCCAGACTGTCAGCGGCGGATCGAGCACGAGCTTCAAGAACCTGACGGTCTCCACGACGACCGCGTCGGGCTCCCTCGCCCTGGGAATCAATACAAGCGTGAGCGCCATACTCACCATCAACGCGGCAGGCGTCTTCGACCTCGCCGGCTTCAACCTGAGCGGGCCGGCTACGACATTCACCAACTCAGGCACATTCAGGCTGCGCGGCGCGGAGAGCGTCGCGATTCCCGTCGCTACGATAGGCGGAACCGTCGAATATAGCGGCACGGGGGACTATACCAGTCCCGGAGGCCTGGCTGCCGGAAATTCCTATTCGGCCCTCGCATTCACCGGCTCGGGGGGGAAGTGGGCGCTGAACGCGGGACTGACCGCTTCCAGCCTATCGGTTTCGGCTAACGCGACCCTCGACCTCGCGACGTATAGCGTCGCCGGCACCGCTACGGTTTCCAACTCCGGCACCCTGCGCCTCGGCGGCGGGGCGCAGACGATAGCCGGGACGGTCACCAACAACGCGGGAAGCACGGTCGAGTATTACGGAGCCGGCACGACGGGGCTCGCGGCGGGCAACTCCTATTACACTCTGCTGATCTCGAACGGCACCTATACCTTGGGCGCCTCCGTCGCCGCAAGCACTCTTTTGACCGTCAATGGCTCGGCTAGCCTCGCCACCAGCGGCTTCGGCATCGCGGCCAGCGACATAGCCATCTCGACGAGCGCCGCCTACGGCATCGACGCGAACGCCTCCGCGCTCACGATCGCGGCGACTGCGGGAACGAGCATCACCCTGGGCACGGGCGCGGGCTTCAACCTCTCCAACGCCGAACTGCTCAAGATCCGCGCCGCCGGACTGACGATCAACGCGAGCGGCGTCGGGACTATCGCCGCTGCGAGCGTCGACACGACCGGAGCCAGCCACGGCCTCCTCACCCTCGGCAACGCCGCCGCCCTGAGCTTCTCCGGGGCGACCAATACCTTCTCCGGCGGGCTCGCCGCCTCGACCAGCCTGGCCGCGGGCATCTCGCTCGGAAGCTCGACGGAGCTCATCGGGTCGAGCCTCAGCCTGGGGAAGACGGGACTGGGAGCCTCCTCTTTAATATTGAGCGCCGACAACGCCGTTTCCTTCACGGGGGGCGCGCCCTCCGTCGCGGGGACGGGAGGCGCTCTCACCATACGGTCGCAGACTTTGACGCGTCCGATAACCGTCAATTCGACCGTTGGAGGAAGCCTCTCTATAAACGCCGCCGCGATTAACGCCCTGGCCGTATCTCTCTCCTCGGTGACGATCGGCAGGGCGACGGGCACGGGCACGATCAGCATCGCCGCCGCCATGGGGCCTGCAGCCTTCCCGAATTTCGTTTTCCTCGGAGACTCGGGCACTCCCAATCTGGTACAGGTCAGCTCCAACTTACGAAACACGACGAGCGGCAACACCATCACCTTCACGGCTCCGACCCAGCTCGGCACGGCGACCGTCTCCGCGACGAACGCGACGATCGGCTTCGGCTACGCGGTGACCCTCGCCGACGGAGCGACCGCCGCCGTTTCGACTACCGCCGCAGGGAGCCTTAGCTTCTCCTCGACCATCGACGGGAACGCGGGCGCCGGCAACGAAAGCTTGAGCCTGACCGCAGGCACGGGCGGCCTGACCACCGGCGCACTAGGAATATCGCAGGCCCTGTACGACCTCAGCCTGACGAGCGCGGCGGCCCTCGTCCTGCCCTCTCTTCAAGCAACCCACAATCTGTCCGCGACCACGACGGTCGGAGGCATCACGCAGGCTGCATCCGTAACCGTGGGGAACGTCGCTTCTTTCACGGCTCCCGTTGGAAGCGATATTGCATTAACAACGGGCACAAACGATTTTAACGTGGTCAGGGCAATAACCGGGCGAAACGCGAGCTTCACCGATACAAACGCGATCTCGGTCGACACGAGCGCGCTGACCGGGCCCGGCCCCAACGGTCTGCTCACGGTCAACGCGGTCGGTGTCTCAATAGTGGCCTCGGCGACGGTGACCGTCCCCGGAGGCGCCTCCATCGACGCGGGGACGGGGGCTTTTTCGACCGGCGCCTCGTCGACCCTGACCAACGGCGGCGGAGCGACGGCGACCGCTATCTCCATCACCGCAGACGACGCGACCCTGAGTGGGACCTCGAACTTGAACGCGGGCAGCGGCAATGTCATCTTCCTCGCCAAGACGGCCGCGCGGCCCATCAATCTCGGCACCGACACTGTCGGGAGCCTCAGCCTGACGGCCGCCGAGCTCGCCGCCATCACGACGACAGGCGTCTTGCGCATTGGAAACGCGGCCAGCGGCGCCGTGACGCTGAGCGCGGCGGTAAGCGCCTCCGGCGCGACTTCGACGCATATCACCAGCGGCGCAGGCATTGCCTCTACCATAGCGGCCGATACGATCACGGCTACCAACCTGGCCCTCAGCGCGGCTGGCGCCATCAACGTATATACGGTCTCGAGCATCCTCACCGCGGCGACCAGCGCCGGAGGCTTAAGCCTGAGCGATTCGAGGGCGGGAGCCACATCGATCGGCACTGTCGACGCGGTAGCAGGACTGACGAGCGGCGGCACGGCGATCAGCCTCGCCAAGACCGGGGGCGCCGGTAGCCTGGCGATCAACCAAGCCGTCAATTCGGGCCTCGCCTTCACGACGATCAGCTCGACGAGGGCGGTGACGCAGGCCGCGAGCATTACGGCCGCCGGCCTCGAACTCCTCGGAGCGGGACCCTTCACCCTCACTTCGGCCAACGCATCGCCGGTGATCGCGGGCAGCGTGACGGGTAACTTGAGCTATACGAATAACGGCGCCCTGAGCGTCGGAACGGTCAACTCGGTCGGCCTCACCAGCACGGCCGCCGTGACCCTGACCGCCACTGGCGCGACAATAACCCAGACCTCCCCCGTCTTCACGGCGACCTCGCTCACGGTCACGACGACGGGCGGCGCGACGCTCACGCAGGCAAACACAGTCTTAGGCTTCTCGGCGAGCAATTCCAGCGGCGGCTCGATACAGCTGACCGACGGCGCGGCCGCCCTGAGCCTCTCCGGCGTATCCCAGGTGGGCAGCGCGGGCCCGATAACCATCCTGGACACGGCCGCGGGCGGGGCGATAACGAACGGGGCCGCGGTAGCGAGCCTGGGCGGGGCGGTTACATTGACGGCCGACGATATGTCGCTCGGCGGGGGAACGATCGCCGCGGGGGCCGGCGCCGTCACCCTGACTACTCCGACCCTCGGGCGGCCGGTCGACCTGGGCACGAACACGGCGGGGGATCTCGGCCTGTCACAGGCGGAGCTCCTTACGATCACGGCGGGCGGACTCCTGACGATAGGCGACACCGCCCACACGGGGGCGATCTCAATAAGCCAGAACGTGGCGCCGTCGAACGCGACGGGGGGCATCCTGGTCGCGAACAACACGGGCGG
>JANXYQ010000063.1 GCA_025355995.1 Spirochaetaceae bacterium
GGCCCTCGAGCGCTCGAGGGCCGCCGCCATCCGCTCGGTTATGGCCTCCGTTCCCGCCTTCTCCTCGAAGCCCCCGGGTATCACGATGATCGCCTCGGCCTTGTCGGCCTCGACGAGCTCCGCGAGCACCGCGGGCGCGGAGGCGGCGGGGACGACGAGGACGAAGAGGTCCACCTTCTCCGGCAGGGAGGCGACGTCGGGCACGCAGCGGCAGCCGTCGATCTCGAGCCCGCCGGGCTTGACCACGTAGATGCGCGAGGTATCGAAGCCGTTGCGGATGAGGTTGCGCAGGATGATGCGGCCGTTGTTGACCGCCTTCTCGGACACGCCGATCACCGCGGCGCTCGCCGGCCTGAGGAGGCGGTCGATCTTGGCCAGGGGCCGGGCGGCCTGGAGCGGATTCGCGATGCGCGCCGCGGCGTTCGCGAGCGCCAGGCCGGCGGGCAGGGGGCCGATCTTCGCGAGGGCGTCGAGGGCGACGAAGTGGGCGGAAGCGCCCTCGCCCGTCAGGGCGAAGGGATTTACCTCGAACTCCAGGATTCCCGCGGAGGCGAGGACGGGCGCCGCCCTGACGAAGGCGAGAGCCAGGGCGGCCAGGGCGCCTCGATCTACGGCGGGAGCCATCCCGCGGAGACCCCCGGCCAGTATCGTCTGCAGCGCGTTGCGCGAAAGCTCCTTCTCGATCAGGTCGGGGCCGGCGTTGATCGGCGAAAGGAAAAGAGTCGCCGCGCCCGCGCGGAACACGGACGCGAGGAATTCCGCGTAGACCCCGCCGAAGCCCAGGCTGACCACCGGGCCGAAGTCGGGGGCGAGGCGGAAGCCCGCGATTATCTCGCGGCCGAGGCTGGGATCGAAGGGCACGAATTCGTTGATCGAGTAGCCCTCGACCGCCTGGCCGGCGAAGCGCGCCTCCATCGCGGCGACGGCGGCCTCTACCTCGGAGGGCGCGTTGCGCGCTATCGTCACGCCGCCTACCTCGGTCTTGTGGAGGATCGCCGCGCTGACCACCTTGACGACCACCTTCGGGCCCGGGAAGCCGGCGCTCGCGGCGGCGGCCTCCGAGGCGCCGCGGACGAGGGCGCGGCGCGGAGTGGCGAGGCCCATCGCCTCGAGGACGCCCATCCCCTCGAGTTCGGTGAGCGCGGATCGGCCCTCCGCCAGCGCGGCGGAGGCGAGCGATCTGATGCGAGGCTCGTCCATAAGGTCCATGAACGCTCCTTGAGCCGGAGATTGGAAAGAATTTCGTATTTAAGCCATACTAATCCGGTATCGACGAGTTAGCAAGGAGGTCCTCATGACCGAGCGGGCCGTCGTCGCGGCTTGTCTCCTCTTCGCCGCCCTTTCCCTCGCCGGCGCCCAGGCCGCCGGGGGCGCGCCTCGGCCGCGGGTCGCCCTCGTCCTCTCGGGGGGCTCCGCGCTCGGGATCGCCCACGTGGGGGTCATACGCGAGCTCGAGAAGGCGGGCATCCCGATAGACATGGTCCTCGGGACGAGCATGGGATCTCTCGTCGGCGGACTCTACGCGGCGGGCTATTCTCCCGACGCCCTGCGATCCTTCGTAACCGGCCTCGATTGGAACGCCCTCTTCACCGAGCGCCGCGAGACGCCGGGCGACCGTTACGACAGCCTGAAGCGCGACCGCTTTCCCTTGAGGCTGGGCTTCGACAGGAACGGCCTGCACATGGGAATGGGTCTTCTCCAGGGTCAGAACGTACTCGCCCTGCTCACCGTCGCGACCTTGCACGTCCTGCCCATACGCGACTTCGACTCGCTTCCCGTTCCCTACCGCTCCGTGGCCGCCGATATCCTCACGGGCGAGAAGGTCGTATTCTCGGGGGGATCCATCGCCGAGGCCATGCGCGCCAGCATGTCCATCCCCGGCCTATTCCGCCCCTACGAGGCCCAGGGGCACCTCCTCGTGGACGGCGGCATCGCCGACAACATGCCGGTCGACGAGGCCCGGAAGATGGGGGCGGATATCGTGATCGCGGTCGAGTCGCGCGGCCGCATAGCCCGGAACGCCGAGCAGCTGAAATCCGCCATCGCGATCACGAACCAGACCATGGGGCTCTTCATCGAAGAGAACATGAGGCCCTCGCGGGCGGGCGCCGACCTCCTCATCAGGCCCGATCTCGCCGGCTACAACACGGCGAGCTACGCGGAGGCCGACGCCCTGATCGCGAGGGGAGAGGCCGCCGCGCAGGCGATGGGGGCCGAGATCGCCGCCCTGGCCTCGCGCATCGCGGCCACGCGGCCCCTCGCGGCGCCTGAGGCGCAGGCCAATCGCCGGGCGATGCGCGATCCGCCAGTCCTGGACCGGATCGAGGTCGAGGCGCCGACGAAAGCCGGCGAGGATATCGCGCGCGCGGCCTTCGCGCCGCTGATAGGGAGGAGGCTCGAGGGAGCGGCCGCGCGGGCGGCGATAGACCGAGCCTACGGCACTGGCGCCTACGACCTCGTCACCCTCGACCTCGTACCCGACTCGGGGGCGGGGGAAGGGGCCGTCGGGGTGGTAAGGATGAGGGCCGCGTCCCCGGCCCGCGACGACCTCCTGCTGAGCCTGGGCTTCCGGGGGCTCTACTCGGCCTTCTCCTCGAACGAAGTATCGATCATGCCGGCGCTCTACCTCGGCGAGCCGAGCGGGCCGGATTCCGCCTTTTTTATCGAGACCGGGATCGGCGCGCGCACCCGCGCCTATGCGGAGTACTTCCAACCCTTCGGCCGTATCTTCGTCATGCCCTTCCTGAAATACGAGTCGAGCTACGATTCCTTTCCCATCGGAGAGGGGCTGGGCCTCCGCGCGTATTTCAGGAGCGCCGGCGGAGGCGCCTGGCTGGGTCTCGGGCTAGGCAGCCGCGCGGATATCCAGGCGGGCTGGTCCTTCGAGTCCATCCGAAGCTCCGATGTCTCCGACCCGGCGGCGAGCGGAGAGGGGTCGACCGTCCTAACCGATACCGAGACGGGTTCCCTCAACCTGGCCTTCCGCTCGGACGGGAGATCCACGCTCGTCTTTCCCGAACGCGGTGCCTGGGCCATGGCGCGGGCGCGCTGGGCCGACCCGGCATTGCTCGGGAACAGCTCCTTCGCGTCCATCCAAGCGGAGCTTGGAGATACCATCCGGTTCTCCCGACGCGGGACTTTGAGCCTGTCCATCTCGGCCGCGACCGACTTGTGCGGGATAGTCGCGGGGGCCGTGCCAATCCCCGCCGATCGCCGCTTCTCGCTTCGCTCGCCGGGCATGTTCTACGGGCTCGAGCCGAGGCCGGGGCGCGAGAGCGGAGACCACGTGATCGGCGGCTCTGCGGAGCTGCGCTTCCTCCTCGGGCAGCTCAATCCGCTGCTAGGCGGGGAGCTTTTCGCCATCGCGAACCTCTCGGCCGGCGCAGCCCGCGTAGAAGGGGATCCCGAAACGGATCTCCTGCCGCTGCGCTGGAACCCCAGCGTCGGCCTGGGCGTCCGGCTGAGCCGCGACTTCGGCATCCTCGTCGCCCTCGGCGTCGTCGCGGACGGCAACCCGATCGGGCCGATAAGGCCCGCGCTGAGCCTCGAGTTCGGGTCCTTGTCCGATTTCCTGGAAGATCTTCGCTAGCCCGCGCCTTTCGCGCGAGGCCGACGCGGGCTATACTCGCGTGCATGGAGGAGCGCATGAAGGGAATCGCCGCCTCGGTCGGCCGGACGCTCGGCATTATCGTCCTCGCCTGCCTCTTGTTCATGGCCGCCTGCGTCGCCGCCTTCTCCATCCAGCGCGCCGCGGATTTCTCGGGGCAAAGGAGCCGGCTCACGGCCCTGCGCGCGGGGCCCGCCATCGCTTCCGCGTCGCTCGCGTACGACCGCGGCCTGCCCGACGGCGCGAGCCTCGGCCGGCTGCGCCTCCTCGCGACGCACAACAGCTACCGCCGCGCGGCGGGGCCGCTGCGGCTCTTCTTCATCGGGCTCGCCGAGCCCGGCTGGCCCGCCAAGCTCGCCTATTCGAATCCGCCGCTCTGGGACCAGCTCGACGCCGGGCTGCGGAGCTTCGAGCTGGACATCCGGCCCCGCCGCTCGACCTTCGTCCTCGCCCACGTGCCCTTGGTGGACGACAGGAGCTACGAGCCCGACTTCCCCCTGGCCCTCCAGGAGCTCGCGCTTTGGTCCGACCGCAATCCCGGCCACGCGCCAATCATCCTCCTCCTCGAGCTCGTCGCCGACTATTCCTTCCTCGACCCCGCGCTGGGTCCCTGGGACGGCCCCGCCCTCGATCGCCTGGACGCCGCGCTGCGATCCGCTCTGGGCAAGCGCCTGATCGAGCCCGATGAGCTCCGAGGCGCGGCGCCGACCCTCGCGGCCGCCCTGGGAGGCCGCGGATGGCCCAGCCTCGGGACGGCGCGAGGGCGCTTCATCGCGATCCTCCACAAGGACGAGGCCTATCGAAGCCTGTATACGGCGGGGCGCCCGAGCCTCGAGGGCCGGGCGATGCTCGATTGCGCGCCGGCGCCCTCGCCGGACGCGGCTGCCGACGTCCTCAACGACCCCCTGGGCGACGCGCCGGCCATCCGCGCCGAGAGCGCCGCGGGAATCCTCGTAAGGACGCGCGCGGACGCCGATATGGTCCGCGGCGCCGAGCTCCTGAAGGCCGCCCTCGCCTCAGGCGCGCGTATCGTGTCCACCGATTTCCCTCCGGGACGCCCCGCGCCCGACGGCTACGTCGCCGCCCTGCCCGGCGGGGTCACGATGGATATCCTCCCTCCTCGGCCTTGACCTCCCGCGCCGCCACGGGCTAGGATGGCTCCGTCCGGGCCCGGATGGTGAAATTGGCAGACACGCTAGATTCAGGTTCTAGTGCTCGAAAGGGTTTGGGGGTTCAAGTCCCCCTCCGGGCAAAAAAAGAAAACCGCGCGATAAGCGCGGTTTTTCATTGGGTCCCGGAGGGGGACTTGAAGCGGAGCGCGCGCCGAGCGATGGCGAGGCGTAATGATGACGCCGAAAGCGCGCGTAGCCGGGCCGGAGAGGCGAGACGAGAAGGTCGAGCCTTGCAGGCCAAGTCCCCCTCCGGTCAATTTGCTAGATAAGGAATTACTGTTAAACCGAAAAACGGTAGCAGCCTATTTTAGCCGATGTTTACTGAAATGTTCACTAGGATATTCATCGGGAACAAAGGGGAAGACGCGGCGAGTGCTTCGGTTGTTATTTGCGAGAGTCAGACCGATGAGGGACGCGTCTTCTTAAAGAAATTCTACAAGACCGTCGGGAAGATTGTAAAGATAAAAAACCATCCACGTTGCGAAAATCGCTGGCGCCGCCGCGTGCAAGGCGGAAGCCCCATTAAAGTAGAGCATTATTTCCAACGCTGCAACCCAAATGTGGCGACATTTTTTAACTAATTCTGGAAATGCGATAACGACTATCCGCGCAGGAGAGCCCCTCGCGGCATTGTGCTTGAGAAAGTGTACCTCACGATATCGGCTAACGTGTTTTATCTGCACTTAGGGTCGAGGATTTTGGAAAGCGCCTCCTCAATATCAATGACGATTTTTTGGAGGCCCACGTCCTCGAGTTCTCCGCCACCGGCACAGGCCAGAGTATTGAAATGCGGTACTCGTTCTCTGGAATAACAAGGACGATTTTCGCCCGAATTATAGGCCGGCTTCAAATAGGATCCAAGCTGATACTCGATGCAATTGTCATCGATGCAATTGTGAGAAGGCGCGCAATATAGTTTTTCGCGGACGCCGTCATAAGTTGGTATCTCTTCAATGAGTAAGCGGTATTGCAGCCTTCATGATTTTACGACTGCGCGAATAAGCGAAAACTGCAATGTTGTTAGGCTAGAGGACTACAGCCGAGGCGCGGAGAGTGTGGTCAATTTTGGGGCTGCACGTGAAGCGATGGAGAAGGCTGGTTAATGTGATTCACTTTGATTGTATGGCTTTTTTATTGATTCTACAAAAAAAGATAATATTAAGTTACATCGCTAGAAAAGAAAAAAGTATACAGGTAGTTGACCTGATCTAGGGCAGGAGGAACTAAAACAGCTAAGAAAAGGAATTTAGAAAACCTAAAGGATATCATTGGAATTGAAACAAGATTATGGCTATTGCCCAGAATCTTCTTCGAACTCAAAGCGTGGAGATATGACACCGAAGTATTGCATCTCCGAAAATATTCCTTGATGTGGGTAGTGCGCCGGAAAATATCTATAGACTTGTTCATAACTTCTGCTAGTTTCAGCGGTGGATATGACCATCTATCGGCACAAAACTCCCGTGAAGTAGGTCTTCAGGATGATTAGTGAAAATTCATTTGACGAGCGAGAATTTGATAGTAGAATTACCATTGGGTAGGATTGCTTGTAAACAGAATACCAAATAATACGGGGAATTATGATAAAACGGAAAATAGCTTCTGTTGAGGAGGCCTAATGAAAAAAAAGAAGTGTAGGGGTGGTGTATTTTTGAGCATGATCTTTATTTTGGGTTGCAGCCAGTCCGTCACCTTACTGTCCTCAACAAAAGCCATTACTGTTTTCGGTTTTATTGGTCATGCTGCAAATGGATTAATCGCGGCAAACAGGATCTATATCACTTTGCCACCAAATACGGATGTAAAAACCTTAGTAGCGAATTTCCGGACTACAGGAACAATCGTGAAAATCGGCGAGCAAGTCCAAGCGAGTGGTGTGACTATCAATGATTTTACTCAACCGATTACTTACACTGTTTACGCTGCAGACGGAACTACAAAGGACTATTTGGTTTCCGTATTGCTTGCCCAAGCTTCATCAAAAGATATCATTGCTTTTGGCTTTGTAAACCCAGCGACCCCAGCGACTATCACTGCGACTGCGATCAAGGCAATCCTGCCTATTCATTCAAATATTACTACACTCGTAGCTACGTTTATCACTATAGGAGTGGCTGTCAAAATCGGCGATCAAGTTCAGACGAGCGGCATGACTGTCAATGATTTTTCGCAGCCGATAACCTATACCGTGTATGCCGCGGATGGCAGTACGCAGGATTATATAGTGACTGTATCCGTTTATGGGTTTTCTTGGAATAACATCACCTATCAATCGACCCGCACATCCTCGGATTTTTGTCCATCTTCAAAGGACGTTTTTTATGACTCGAGCGATTCAATAATTTATGCAGGAGGCATTGGTCTTTTGGTTTCAAAGAACGGCGGTACGACTTGGATTGATTACACGACTTCCGATGGCTTGGGAAGCGACACAGTATTCGGAGTGTATGCCTCGGGCTCAACCATCTATGTGGCGACGGAGGGTGGTCTTTCGATTTCGACGAATGGCGGAACGAGCTGGACCAATTATACGACGGGGAATGGCTTGGGAAGTGATTCTGTTAACAAGGTCTATGTTGTTGGATCAAGCATCTACGCTGCGACGATGGGTGGTCTCTCGATTTCGACTAACGGTGGAATGAGCTGGATAAACTACACGACGGCTAATGGCTTAGGCGATAACCTAGTAAATGGAGTCTATGCCTCAGGCATAAGTATCTACGCAGCCACATTTGGCGGCCTCTCAATATCGAAAGATAGCGGTGCGAGTTGGACGAATTTCTCGGAGACCTTGGGTGCCAATGGAGTATTTGTCGTGGGCTCGTATATCTACGCGGCATCCTGGCGCGGACTCTCTATATCGAAGGATGGAGGAATGAACTGGACGAATTACTCGACGGCCAATGGCTTGGGAGGTGCCGGAACGGGAGTCTATGTCTCAGGCTCGAGTATTTTCGTTGCGACAAATGACGGTCTATCAATTTCAGTGAACGATGGAACAAGCTGGACGAACTATACGACGGCAGATGGTCTGGGTAGCAATTCAGTATTTGCGGTCTGTGCCTCTGGTTCGAGTATCTTCGCATCAACTTTAGGCGGCCTTTCCATATCGACGAACGGCGGGATGAGCTGGACGAATTTCACGAGTGTTAATTGTCTGAGTGGCGGATATGTTAACGGTGTTTATGCTTCAGGCGCGATGTTGTATGCTGCAACACAGGGCGGAGTTTCGATTTCGACGAATTATGGGATGAGCTGGAAAAATATCACAACGTCCCAGGGCATAGGGGACAACAAAGTAAATGAAGTGTTTGCCTCTGGCTCTAGCATTTACGCGGCAACGGACAATGGCGTCTCGATATCTATGAACAGCGGGGTTAGTTGGATAAACCATACTTCAGTCGACGGCTTAGGCGGTAATTCCGTCAATGATGTCTTTGCCTCGGGCTCAATTGTCTATGCTGCGACATTGGGTGGCCTTTCGATATCGATGGACGGAGGGACGAGCTGGACAAATTATACAACTGGTAATGGTTTGGGCGGCAACTCCGTGTATGGAGTGTATGCCGTAGGTTCAAATATTTATGCGGCAACCTACGGTGGTCTCTCAATATCAACTAACGGTGGAGCGAGCTGGACAAATATCACTTCTGCCAATGGGTTAGGAATAAATTCGGTGCACGGAGTATTTGTTTTTGGATCGACTATCTATGCAGGAACAACATATGGCCTCTCCATTTCGACGAATGGCGGAATGAACTGGACAAATTATACGACGAAGAATGGCTTGGGAGATAATTTTATAAATAGAGTTTATGTTTCTGGCTCGAGTATCTACGCAGCAACCAATTTTGGCCTTTCGATATCGACAGACGGTGGGATAAGTTGGGTCAACTACACGACAGCCAATGGCTTGGGGACAAATTATGTAACCGGAGTGTCGGTATCAGGCGCTACAATCTACGCGGCAACGGATGGAGTGTCGATTTCACAATAGGAGAAATGCAATATTTCGCGATAGTAGTTGTATATCTCGTCTCTATTGTAAGGAAATCGAAGTAATTTTGCCGCTGGCGACATTGTCAATATCGGTTCTGGTTTTACCTATCCAAAAACAAGGGTGCCCAGAAGTATAGCCGCCCGTACATACAATACCGTCGACAATATCTATTGAATTTACGCAGCCTTCGAGTTTGCTTGAGAGTATATTCATGGTGGTGCCCGTCCAATAACATGGGACTTTGGTCTTTCCGTCACTAAAATATCCACCAGAATATACTATTCCATTATATACCTTGATAGAATTGACCTCTGCATCGTATGGATAGTATCGAGGGAGGTCGATTCTATTGGGCCCGCTATAATAGCATGGAACCTTTCCTTGGCCATCATCATATGATCCTCCAGAATAGGCTGTGCTATCTGCTACACAAATTGACCCAACCACGCTTGAAGGATCAAGATCCATCAAGACGCCCCCAATAAAAACGCAAGGCATATAATTATAACGGGTATTTTCATTGTTCCAAGATGTCGGCCTTGAGCCGCAACAATAAATTATTCCATTTGATACGAATACGCCATTTACTATAAATCTATATGGATCGTAGTAATTGCCTTTTAGGGTGGGGGTATTTTGAATAATATCCCATATATAGCCGAATGGGCCATGATCGCTCATACCGAAAATATTAATCCCACAATATACTGAATCCTCTGATACGCATATTGCGACGGGATAACCGCCATGGGCGGAGTGGAATTCATGTTTCGTAGAATCAACCCAGTAGCATACATTCTGCAATTGATTACCATAATAAAATCCACAGGAAAAAACTTGGCCACCTGCGACGCCAATTGAAGATACCTCATCCCCATCGAGATCTGTCCGTTCAGTGCCGATCCAATAGCAAGCATGCCCGTTGGCCACTCCGCCTGAGTAAAGATTCACGATAGATACCATGCAATCGGCAGATATATTTTTGTCGTCAACGTATGCTGTAATTATCGCTCTGCCTTCTGTGATTGGAGTGACTATGCCACTGGCGTCCACAGCCGCAACCAGGGGATCACTCGATTCCCAATGTATAGTCTTGATATTCCCATGGCTTGGGGTTATAGCTGCGCTTATTCTCCTCCCCGTTTGGAAAAGTGATAGGCCCATGTCCGTAGTATCCAGAGTGATGCTCTGGGCAGAAGAATCGAAAGGTGTTGAACAGGATATTATGAAAGAGAAGACTGCAACGCATGAAAGCAGGGTCCACGGATTGCAAGGTTGATTGAAATATGTTTTCATTTATTATTGTAAACTTTCCCTTCAGAGTTGAAACCGAAGTCCCTGGCAAAGACCAGGGGAGTCGTCAGCGGCATGGTTATCGTGCCGTAGCCAAGGCATCAGGCAAGCTTCCGATATGTGTAAAAAAATAATCATTCCGAGGAGGGGAGGATAACTTATCATTGTATTTGCTCCGTTATTTTGAGATCTACTTGTCAATACTAGGTCCAGATTTTCCAAACGTCAAGAAGGTTAACATCTCACTGTTAGAAATTATTAATTCTAGGAATCGTGTCAATATCCTCCCCATAATTAAGGGGGCATGTGGGATTCTGATACCAGCCCCCGCTCCCTAGGGCGCAGGGCCTGTGCCCTCGAACTCCAGGATGATCTTCGTGCCGTTCTGCCGCTCCGCCTTGATCGTTCCCTTCAATTGGCCCGTAAGGTTCTCGACGAGCATCAGACCCAGCCCCGTGGAATTCTTGAAGTCGATTTCCTTCGGCAAGCCGATGCCGTCGTCTTGGACTGCGAGGGAGACGATATCGCCCTGCCTCCGAGCAGAAAGCGAAATCAGCCCGCTGCTCCTGCCGGCGAAGGCATACTTCATTATGTTCGTGAGGAGCTCGTTGACTATCAACCCGAGCGGCTGGAGCTTGTCGGCGCCGAGGACGATATCGTCATAGGATTCCTCGACCCGCACTTTCGAGGCAGCCGGGAAATTCTCGATTATCCGGGCGACGAGGGCCGGTAGGTAGGCCCGTATCGACATCCTGTCAAAGTTAGGCGATTGATAAAGCCGTTCGTAGAGGACGCTGATGCTCTGGATGCGGCTCTCGATTTCCTTGAGGGCGCGAGTGGTTCCGTCGCCGTCGGTCGTGGATAGCTGGAGCAGGACCAGGTTGCTTATGACGGTGAGGTAGTTCTTGACTCGATGGTGCACTTCCTTGAGTACCAGCTCCTTCTCGTCGAGAAGGGCCTTGACCCTTACCTCGGATTGCTTCCTATCGGAAATATCCCTGGATATCCCGAAGGTGCCCACAACCCTCCCATCCTTGTCCTTCAATGGCAACTTTTCGGTCAATACCCACGTGCTCCGCTCGGAAGGGCGAATGTTGGTTTCTTCCTTCCTTATCGATTCCCCCGTATCGATCACCGCCTGCTCGTCCCTGTAGGCTTCCGCGGCGTGGACCTCGGTGAAAAAATCGAAGTCCGTCTTGCCGACCATGTCCTTGGGATCGCTCAATCCCACGAATCTCGCGTGCGCCCTGCTCGTCCGCAAGAATCGGCTCTCGCGGTCCTTGAAATATATATGATCGGAGCTGGTATCCAAGAGCGTCTGGAAGAGGTACTGCTCCTCGGCGAGCGCCTTCTCGGTGCCCTTGCGCTCGGTGATATCCCTGGAGAATCCGAAGGTGCCTATCACGCTGCCGTCCTTGTCCAGCAATGGCCATTTTTGCGTAAGGACCCAGGCATTCCGACCAGCGAACGATTGCTCCTCTTCCTCGTCGATCAGGGGCGCCCCCGTGTTCAGGATCCTCCGCTCGTCCTCGAATTTCCTCTGCGCGAGCGCCGCGGGGAAAAAATCGAAATCGGTCTTTCCGATTATTTCCGAGGGATCCCCCAGCCCGAAGTACGCGAGCATCGCCTTGTTCACCAGGATGAATTTGCTGTCCAGGTCCTTGAAGAAAATAAAATCGGAACTGCTGTCCATGAGCGTCTCGCGCATGTATTGCTCCCGAGCCAAGGAGTCCTCGGTCCCCTTCTTGTCGGTGATGTCGGTATACGCGATCATGATGCCGTTAACCCTGCCGTCGGCGTCGTGGAGCGGGACTTTGTTGGTATCATGCCAGCGTTGACGCCCGTCGGGGAAAATAGTCCTCTCGATGATATGGTACTTGGCCGCATCCGATCCCATGACCTCCCTGTCATCCCTGATGTAGCTCTCTATTTCCGCCTTGCCTCGATGGATGTCCCAATCCGACTTGCCGATGATCGCCTTTGTGTCGGGGAAGCCGAATAGGTCGGAATGGTTCTTGTTGCAGCCCAGGAATCTCGATTCCCTGTCCTTCCAGCAAAGGTACTGCGGGATCGAATCCAGGACGGCTTGGAACATCTCGTTGGAGGCGACGTATCGCTCCTCGAGCTGCTTCCGTTCCGAGATATCGCGGCAAAGCATCATGAAGTGGGGCTCCTCCGCGCCGCTGGCCATCTGCGAGGCGGAGATCTCGAACCAACGCAGGCCGGACGGGACGGACAAGGCATAGCGCTTACCGATCGACGAGCCCTTTTGATGGGCCTCTTGCAGCGCCGACATGATGACGCCCGATACTTCCGGTGGAAGGACGTCGGGGACCTTTTTGCCCAGAAGTTCCGAGATCGGGCCGACGAGCAAATCCGCGCGCGGGGAGTGGCAATCGTAGTAGCGCCCGTCGAGCCCGAACTCGAACAGCAGGTCCGGAAGGGCGCCCACCGTAGCCTCGAGCTTGTTCATCGTCCTCGTGATCCTGCTGTTCGCCTCGAATAGCTTGAAGGCCATCTTGATCGACGCGTCCAGGACCGTGATGCTGGAGTTCTTGAGTATGTACCCGTACGAAGTGATCTTCTCGGTCCTCTCGACGATCTCCGGCTCGGCGTGGCTCGACAGGAAGACGATGGGGAGATCGTTTTCCATCAATATGAGCCGGGAGGCTTCGGTCCCGTCGATGCCGTCGCCCAGGTTGATGTCCATGAGGACGAGGTCTACGGCGGAGCCTCGGGCGAAGAAGGCGACGGCGCTCTCGCCGTCGGCGGCTGTTTGGACGCGATACCCGTATCTCTCGAGCGCTCTCTTCTCGGAGAGCGAGATAATGGCCTCGTCCTCGACGAGGAGGATCGTCTTTTTCCCGTCTTCGGTCATGGGCCTTTCCTTTGCGGCGATCAGGCGGGGAATTCGACGATGAAAAGCGCGCCTCGGCCCGTTCCCACCGAAATCGATCCGTCGATCTGTCCCGCCAGCGACTTTAGGAGCCTCATGCCGAAACCCTTGGAGCTATCGAGCGAAAAGCCCGCCGGCAGGCCAGCGCCGTTATCCTCGTAGGCGAGGGCGATCCTGCCGCCGGTCCTGCTGGCCGATATCGAGATGACCGGCCTCTCCGTCCGCGCGAAGGCGTACTTCAGCGAGTTCGTGATGAGCTCGTTTACGATGATCCCGATCGGCGTCAGGATCTTGACGCCGATCGTGAGCTCCTCTATCCGGGCGACGACCTCCACCCTGCCGGCCTGGCCGAATATGGCCACTATCTCGCGGGCCAGGTCGGGGAGGTAGTCCCCGAGGGGGAGGGCGTCAACGATATCCGACCGATAGATCTTGTCGTAGAGGACGCTCATGATCTCGACTCGCGCCATCGCGTCCTTCAATATCCTGCTGGCGTCCCTTCCCACGCCGGCATTCTCCTCCCCGCAGGCGTCGGCCTGGAGGGAGAGGAGGCTTACCACGGTATTCATGTTGTTTTTAACGCGGTGATGCACTTCCTTGAGGAGCAGCTCTTTCTCCTCGAGCAGCTTATGGATTCTCTCCTCGTCCCGCTTCCGTTCGGTGATGTCGTGGACGATGGAATGCAGGAAGGTCTTGCCCGCGATTTCGATCGGGTTCGCGAAGACCTCGACGTCGCGGACCGAGCCGTCCGCCAGGCGATGGCGGAAGAGGAATTGGTCGCGAATTTCCTTCGTGGCCTTGAGCATCTCGTTCCCGATCTCGGCGGGCGGTGCCGTATTAATGTCGGAGATGTTCATTCCCTTCAGGCGCGCCTCCGAATAGCCGTAGAAGCGGGAGGCCGCTGGGTTTGCGTCCACGATGGCGCCGCTCTCCGGGTCGATCAGCAGCTTCACCGCGCCATTCATCTCGAAGAGGGCGTGATAAATCCTTATCCTATCGAGAAGCTTGTCCTCCTCGGCCCGGCGCCCGGTCGCGTCGGTCACGATGCCCAGCACCTTCGAGGGCTTCCCGGCCCCGTCGAATTCGGAGATGCGCCCCAGGTCGGAAAACCACCTCCAGCCGCCGGCGGCGGTCTTGATGCGGTACTCCACCGAGTAGCTCTCTTCCCTGCCCTCGAGGTGGTCGCGCATCGCCCCCATCGCCCTCTCGAGGTCGTCGGGGTGCAGGAGGGCCGTGAAGTCGCGATAATCACGAAAGGCCTCCGGCTCGTAGCCGAGCATCCGTGCCTTGTTCTCGTGGAAGGAAATCGCCCCAGTCAGGACATCCATCTCCCACCAGGCGATGTTCCCGATCGCCATGGCATTGCTGAGCAGCTTGTTGGATCTCATGAGCTGGGACTCGATGCTCTTGCGCTCGGTTATGTCCTGGATGGAGCCTTCCAAGGTTCCCTGGTCGGGGTATGCCTTCACCGAGGTGAGGCAATGCAGGATCTCGCCGCGACCGTTGACGCCCCTGAACTCGAGGTTCGCGACTTCGCCCTCGTCGCGGAGCCTTCGCAGCATGTCCTCGTGCTCTCGAGGGTCGGCCCATCGCATGACCGAAGGCTTGCCCACGACCTGGTCCCTGGGAAGGCCGACTATCTCGAGGTATTTCCTATTGACGTCGAGGACCTCGGAGCCGTCGATCCTGGTCCTGAATATGCCGACCTCGCAGTTGTCGAATATGTTTCGGAACTTGCTCTCGCTCTCCAGGAGCCGCGCTATCGACAGGTCCGACGAGGCTTCGCCGGACCGCGCCCGGAGCACTGAATAGCCCGCGGCTTCGAGGGCGCTCGCGAGGGCGGTCGCGGCTGCCGACTCGGCTTCGACTAGAAGTATGGTTCTCGGGACCTCGGCCACGTTCCCTCCCGCGGGGTGCATGCGACCAAGTATAGGGGCCGCGGGCCTGCCGCGCCAGCTTTCGCTATTTTGCGAGGCTCGCGCGCAACTCGCCCATGCTCGTGCCCCCGTTTCGAATTTCATTATACCCCCCACTCTAGCCGCTTGTAGGCCTGATGCCGCGTTAATCGGCGACGCCCGGCGCTCTCGCTTGACCCCAATGCCCGGGCCGCGGCACACTCGACCGCGATGCATGACGTTTATTTCTACGACGGGCGCTTCGTCCGCGGCGACGAGCCCGTCGTCAGGCTCGAGGATCGCGGCTACCAGTTCGGCGACGGCGTCTACGACGCGTGGATGGTCTACGGGGCCAGGCATTTCCTCCGCGGCGAGCACTTGGACAGGCTCGAGCGCAGCTGCTCGGCCCTCGGAATAGTCCCGAGCCGCTCTCGCCCGGAGATCGAGGCCTTTTCCGACGAGATGCTCGCTCGCTCCGGCGTCGAGCGAGGCGTCGTCTATCTCCAATGGACCCGGGGCTGGCAATCGCCGCGATCCCACGTCGCGGCGGCCGGCCTCCGCTCGATCCTGAGCGGCTATATCCGGGACATGCCTCCCTATCCGGAGGACTATTTCTCGAAGGGCGTCGGGACGATATTCTTTCCCGACGAGCGGCAGCGCTACTGCGATATAAAGTCGCTGAATCTCCTCGGAAGCGTGCTGGCCAGCAACGCGGCGCGCGCCGCCGGCTGCCACGAGGTCCTCTTCGTCCGCGAGGAAGGCGGGAGGCGCTTCGTCACGGAGAGCGCGCACTCCAACTGTTACGCCGTAAAGGACGGCGCCGTCCATACTGCGCCCCTCGGCAAGCTCGTGCTTCCCGGAGTGACCCGGCAGGCGGTCCAGGAGATCGCCGGCGGCCTAGGCATCCGGGTCGCCGAGGAATACGAGTCGCCTGAATTCTTCGCCGGGGCGGACGAGGTCTTCGTCTCGGCCGCCAGCGGACTCCTCCCCGTGGGAAGGATAGGCGGCAAGCCGGTGGGCGGCTCCGGGCGGCCGGTCTTCGCGGCTCTCCTCGCGGGCTACGAGGCGCTGATTGCGGCCGAATGCGGGCCGGGGAGGGGTAGCTGAAATGTCGAGCGCTTCGGGGGATTTCGAGCCCAGGCTCATCGGCTTGGAGAGCGCGAGCAGCTTCCAGGAAAGCGAGCTCCTCGACATGAGCAAGCTTCTCATAGACCAGGACGCGCGCATCGAGCGGCTCGAGGCCACGGTGCGCGCGCTACGCGATAAGGTCAAGGAACTGGCAGGGGAGGGGCAGCCCGGCCTACCCGAGAACGAGAGGCCGCCCCATTATTGACTAGGCGACCTTGAAGGCACCTGAGCCGAGGGCGCTGATGACCACTCGTCCGTTCTCGCCGATGTCGAGGGACTGATCGGCCTCGAGGATGAAGTCGTCGGAGCCGTGCTCGAGCGTGACCCAGAGTCTGCCGGCCGTGCAGGCGATCTTCTTGCCCTTGGTGTGGTCCATCGATACGACCTGTCCCGGCAAGAGTCTCCACGGCTTGTCTATGGCGGCGGGAGCCTGTATCTGGAGCATAGTCGCGAGTTTCATTAGTGCGTTCATCGTGTGCCTCCTGTTTCGACGATCGAAATTGCTGATCGTCTATATGAAACATACAGCAGGCGGTGCAATATAAACAGAGTCAGAAAAACGAAATTATTAAGGGTACAGTTTGACAAAAATTAAACTGTTATGGTGTTTGCGGTCTCAACTGTCTATGCCTAAGTATAAATACTATTGATAATAACAAAATAAGCTCGAGGACTCCCCGTCTGGAATCCTCGAGCCCTTTCGTATCTACAGGCTCAGACCATCGAGGTAGGCCTCGTAGGCTTTCTGGGCGTCCTGAGCCGCCTTTTGGGCCTCCGTGATCTTGGTCATAGTCTGGTCTATCGCGGTCTCCGCGTCCATGAGCCGCTTGAGGTACTGCTGTCCCTGGGTGCTGTCCCTGCCCACCGAATCCAGGTTGTCGCGATATCGGGACTGGTCGACGGCCAAGGCCTCCTTGCGCGCCTGGGTGTCGGCGAGGTTCCTCTGCGCGTCCTCGAGCTTCTTGCGGAGCTCTATAGCCTTCTTGAGCGCGTCCCTGACGTTCTGGGGAATCTCCTGGGAGCTCGAGTAGGACAGGAAGGCGTCGGGGCGGAGCGAGCCGAGGGTGACGCTCTCGCGGCGAGGGCTGCGCTCCTTGACCACGAGCTTGGCTTCGCTCGCGGCCGGCAGCGCGAGCGAGAAGCGGTAGACGCTATCGGTCTTCTCGTCGCTCGACTTGGGCTCGAAAAGCTCGGCCCCGGGGGTTATCGCGTGCTCGACGACGATCTTCTTCGCGGATGCGCCGGCGTTCTTGAAGGCGTAGGTCTTGGATACGGTGACACGGCGCGAGAAGATCATCGCGCCCTTCGAGATGGTGACGCCGACCGTCTCCTGGGAGCTGGACGAGGAGACGTCCGTCGTGACGCCGAGGTCTTCCCCGAATACGACGAGTCGTGAGTCCTTCTCGGGGAAGAAGTCGAGGAGGGCGTCGCCGGCGTACACGCCGCCGTCGAACACGACGATGGGTCCCGCGGGCAGCCTGATCCCCGTGGTGTTGGAGAGCTTGGCGCCGAGCATCGGGTGGACCTGCCCGGAGGAGTAGATCGAGACGCGCTCCGCTGAGATGTCGCCCGCGACGAGGGGCAGCATGGCGCTCCTCCCGCGGTCGAGGCTGACGGGCTTCTTGACGGTGAACTGGAACTGGTCTCCCGCCTTGCCGACCTGCGTTGTCTGCAGGGCGGCGGCCGAGCCGAGGGGGCTCGACGGGGGCTGCGGCGCGTAGGCGAGGCTTGAGGGGGCCATCGCGCGGGAAGGCGCCGGCGCGGAGGGCGCCATTTCCTTCCTGGCCGCGGAGGCCGAGGGCCCGGCCGAATCGGCCAGCGCGAGCTCCGCGTCGTCGGCGCCGGCGAAGCCCGAGTCGAAGCTGCGGGCGGCGGCGATACCCGCGATGGAGAGGGGGAGGGTGGGCCGATCGAGGAAGAGGGGCGCGTAGAGGTTCTGGATGAAGGAGACGGGCCTGCCCGATACCAGCGAGAGGGCGACTCCCTTCCAGTCCAGGCCGCTGGGGTTGTCGACTATGGCCCAGCCCTGGAACTGGGGCTTGTCCGGGGCCAGGTCGAGCCGGTACGTGGCCTTCCAGACGGGGGCGGCGATGACGTAGCCGATCGTCGCCTGCCTGGAGCCGGCGCCCGGCAGACGCACGTCGAGGTTGCGCCTCCTGTCGTCGCGGGCGCCGAGGATGAGCGACAGGGCGCGGTCGAAGTCCTCGCCGATGCCCTTGTCCGAGAAGCGGATGGCCTGGGCATCCTCGAGGGAGATGGACGCGAGGCCCGATTTCGTGAGGAGGACGACGAAGGGGCGGGATAGGCCCGAGTCCAGGGCCTGCCTCGCCTCGACGGAGACTATCCTGCCCGTGACGGAGTCGGGCATGTCCACCGTGATCTCCGCGCCGCGGAGCCGCGCGAGGAGGTCGGCGACGCGCGGCGAGCCCGAGAGGTCGACCCGAAAGCCCTTGAGGGCGCGGTCGAGGCTCTCCTGCGAGGGGTAGCTCACGGAGGGGGAGGCCGCCTGGTCCCCCGTTCCGTCGGTGACTACGAGGGACTTGAGCGCGTCGTCGACCTCGCCGAGGGCGAAGGGCAGAGAGACGACGCTGTCGCCGGTCACGGGGCCGCGGTGCTCGAAATAGCCGACTCCCGACGAGAAGAGGACGACCTTCGTTATCGGGAGACTCGTCTCGCGCGGGGCGCTCGCGCCTTGGGCGAGGCAGGGTGCGGCCGCCAGGGCCGCGATCGCGACGAACAATGCCGAGAGCTTCGCTGTTCGATCCATCTCGTTTCCTCCGTTGCTATGCGCGAAACACCATTATATAACGCGTCGCGCCTGGATCGCGCCAGCTTCAGGCACTATATTTATCCGCGACCCGCGATTCATAGGAGGAACCCATGTTCGTCCGAGACAAGATGACGGCCAATCCCGTCACCATAAAGGCCGATGTCAGCGTCCCCGAAGCCCTTTCCCTGATGCGCGAGAAGAAGGTGCGGCGCCTGCCCGTGCTCGATGCCCGCGGCAAGCTCGTCGGCATCGTCTCCGAGAAGGACCTCCTCTACGCCTCGCCCTCGCCGAGCACGACGCTCAGCTCCTGGGAGATTCCCTCTATCCTCGCCAAGCTCAAGGTCGACAAGATCATGTCCAAGAAGGTGCTGACCGTCCCCGAGGACACTCCCCTCGAGGAGGCCGCGAGAGTCATGGCCGACCGGAAGATAGGCGGCCTGCCCGTCCTGCGGGACGGGGCCCTCGTGGGCATCATCACCGAGACGGACGTCTTCCGGGCCCTGCTGCACCTCTTGGGCGGGAGGCGCTCCGGCGTGCGCGTCACGGCGTCCATCGCGAGCGCCAAGGGGACGGTTGCCGCCGTGGCGGGCGCGGTCGCGGCCGCCGGCGGGGATATCGTCGGGCTGGGGATGAACGACGGCGCGGGGCCCTCGGGGGCGGGCTGGCTGTTGACGCTCAAGGTCCAGGGCTTGTCGAGCGACGCTCTCACGCACGCCCTCAAGCCCGCGGTGGACGCGATACTCGACGTCCGGGAGAGCTGAAGAAGCCGGAAAAGTCCAACGATGCGGCTTTTTATTTCCCGGGAAGCCGCTAAAATGCCAGCGTTGGAGGAAGGATGCCCGACTCAGTCTCGCGGGTTTCGAGGAACTGGGGAGCGATTAAAAGGCATGGAGCCTTCTACGCCATGCTGGCGCTCCCCGTGGCTTATTTCCTCGTCTTCCGGTATATGCCCCTCGTTAACGCCCAGATCGCGTTCAAGGACTTCATGGCCCTTGACGGGGTCTGGGGCAGCAAGTGGATCGGTTTCAAGAACTTCAGCGCCTTCTTCTCCTCCATGTATTTCTGGCAGCTGATCCGGAACACCGTCGGCCTCTCCCTCGCCAAGCTCCTCATCGGCCTTCCCGTCGCCGTAATCCTCGCCATCGCGATCACCGAATCGAGCCTCCGGAACTACCGGCGCCTCGTGCAGACGATAAGCTACCTGCCGCACTTCCTCTCCTGGGCGATAATGTACGGGGTCCTTCTCATGGTCCTCTCCCCCGGCGATGGCCTGCTCAACGACATAGTCAAGGCCTTCGGCGGCAAGCCCATCGCCTTCCTTTCCGACCCAAGATGGTACCCCGTCGTCGTCGTCCTCTCCGACGTCTGGAAGGAGACCGGTTGGGGCGCCATCATATACCTGGCCGCCATAGCCGGCATAGATCCGGCGCTCTACGAGGCGGCGCAGGTCGAGGGCGCCACGCGGACTCAGCGCATCCGCTATATCACCCTGCCCGGCATCGCGGAGGTCGTCCTCGTGGTAGCCCTGCTCAGGCTCGGCAACATACTCGACGCGGGCTTCCATCAGGTCTTCATGACCTACTCGATCCCCGTATACAGCACCGGGGATATCCTCGACACCTACGTCTATCGCCAGGGCATATTGGACTTCCAGTTCAGCTTCGCGACGGCGGTCGGCCTCTTCAAGGGCCTGATAGGGCTCGTCCTGGTCCTCGCGTTCAATCGCCTCGCCAAGGGCCGCGGCGCCGGAGGGCTCTTCTGATGGGGCGCGGCGCGAAGAAGCTCAGGTCGACAGAGGAGCTGATCTTACAGATCCTCGTGAACGCCTTCCTCGGAATCGCCCTCGCGCTCGTGATCGTGCCGCTCTGGCGGGTGCTCATGCAGTCGATCACCGCGATTGGCTACGTCGACCGTAGCTTGGGCCTCCTCGTGAGTCCCAAGGCCTGGACGCTCGAGGCCTACGGCCAGCTGATGAGCCACCCCTCCTTCCTGAGGGCGCTCCGGTCGAGCCTCGTCATCACCCTTGGCGGCACGGCGATCGACCTCTTCCTTACGGTTCCCATGGCCTACGCCCTCTCGACGCGCAGCCTGCCCGGGCGGAGGCTCCTGACCGGGATGGCCCTCGTGCCCTTCCTTTTCAACCCAGGCCTCATCCCGATCTACCTCGTCGTCACGGGCCTGGGCCTTCAGGACAACTACCTGGCGGTCATCCTGCCCGGCGCCATCAGCGTGTACAACATGTTCATCATGCGCAACTTCTTCATGGAGATACCCCAGGACTACAAGGAAGCCGCGCGGATCGACGGGGCGGGCGAATTCTTCGTGCTCTTCCGCGTGGTGCTGCCCCTGTCGCTGCCCATCATCCTGACCATCGGCCTCTTCTACGCCGTCGGCCACTGGAACGACTTCTTCGCGCCGATCCTCTACCTCAACGACGCGAAGCTCCAGCCCCTGCCCGTCCTCCTGCGCAACATCCTGATGGCGGCCAACGTGAGCGAGTACGTCGAGTACGACGCCGCGAGCAAGGTGACCATACAGGCGATCAAGGGGGCGAGCGTCTTCATCACCATGCTGCCCATGATGATGCTCTATCCGTGGATCCAGAAGTATTTCGTGCAAGGCTCCCTCGCCGGGGGAATAAAAGGTTAGTCGAAATAGGAGGCATCGCATGAAGAAGGGAATGGCGCTGGTCGCAGTGGCGCTCCTCATGGCCGTCGCCGCTTGGGCCCAGGACAAGAAGCCGGTCGATATCGAGCTGTGGGCGCTCGCGTCGGCGACCGAGGCCGGGCCGCCGCCGGACGATTGGGTCGCGTACAAGATCATACGCGAGAAGCTCGGCATCAACCTCAAGCTCGTATTCGAGCCCTCGAGCCCGAGCGACCAGGACATGAAGGTGAGCACCTCGGCGGCCTCCAACTCGCTGCCGGACGTATTCGCGGTCACCCGTGACATGCTGCTCAAGATCTCCAAGCAGGGCCTCGTCGCCCCGGTCAACGACATGCTGCCCAAGATGCCCGTCCGGACGAAGAGCCATTATTCCGACCCCGTCCGCAACGCCTTGGTGACCGTGAACGGGAAGATGTACGGCCTCCCCGATCCGGGCGCGCTCACGAGGATCGAAGGCGTAGTCATCCGCAAGGACTGGCTCGACAAGCTGGGCCTCAAGGTGCCCAAGACCGTCGACGAGTACCTCGCGACGGCGAAGGCCTTCACCGAGAAGGACCCCGACGGCGACGGCAAGGCCGATACCTACGGCTTCGGCCTCTTCCCCGAGTACAACGTCGCCTTCCGCGACATGGGCCTCGGGCGTCGCTTCGACTTCCTCCTGGGCGCCTACGGCGTGCCTGGCGTATTCAACTTCACGAGCGCCGACAAATTCGGCTTCAATTTTCGCCTGCCCGAATTCCGCCAGGCCATCGAATTCGTCAAGAGGCTGAACGACGAGAAGGTCATAGATCCCGATTGGCCCACCCTCAAGAAGGAAGAGTTCCGGCTTCGCTGGGCCCAGGGGCGGTACGGGATCATGTGGGAGCAGATGGGCGCCCTCCACAACAAGGCGACCTACACCGCCTTCGACAAGCTCTTCCCCGAGGGCGAGTGGCTGCCGATAGCGCCGCCCGTGGGCCCCGCGGGCAAGAGCGCCGAGGGAGTCGAGATCGTCGACGCCCGCGTCTACGCGGTTTCCTCCAAGGCCGCCAAGGCCGGAAAGGCGGACGCCATCGCGCGGCTCCTCGAGTGGATGGCGAGCCCCGAAGGCTACTACCTCCTCGCCTTCGGCGAGGAAGGAGTAAACTACAAGAAGGACGCGCAGGGCTACGTGACCATCGAGGGCATACCCGCCGACAAGGCCTGGACGGCCAAAGCCATGACTCCCCTCACCCAGCTTCGCAACCTCGTCTACACGAATTCGGACCAGGAGCTGAAGGCTCGCTACGTCGCGTGGAAGAGCCAGAACGGACGCACCATCGACCCGGCGGGGACCGGAGCCAAGTTCAGGGCCTTCCCCTGGGTGGATACATCGGGCGCCGCCCTCGTGGTCCCGCCGAGCAACTCGAACGACTTCAAGCGCTACTACGAGGAGGGCCTCTTCCAGTTCGTGCTCGGGCAGTCGCCGATCAACGACCAGACCTGGGGCGATTTCGCGAAGGGCATGGACGGCCTGGGGGCCAAGGCCGTGGAGGCGTCGGCCAAGGCCGCTCTATTCGAGGCGGGCCTGCTCAAGTAGCGGGAGCCCGGCGTATGGGAACGGAAGGAGGGCGCGGTGGGGCCCCCCCGCAGCCCCGGGCCCCCGGCCCCGCG
>JANXYQ010000022.1 GCA_025355995.1 Spirochaetaceae bacterium
AGCGTCGAATAGGTGTCGCTGTTTCACCCGCCCAGTCTGCACTAGTTTTCGCCGCCACTCAACCTTGATTCCGTCCACGCCCGCTTGGCTGTTTTGGCTATCTACCCTGGAATTTTACCCACACTCTTACGCGAAGAGCCATATAAAAAAGAGGGCCGCCGATCTCGCGCCCAGGGCAATGGCGGCTGGCAGCCAGTTCGCTGCGGGAATCCTCGTCCTGCCCCTCGCGGCCGCCTTCCCGCCTGCGAACCTTCCCGGCCAGACGGCGATCGCCGCCTTGGTCGCCTTCGCCCTGCTCTGCAGCGCGGTCGCCTATTTGATCTACTACAAGCTGATGTCCGAGCTCGGCCCTACCAAGGCGCTGACCGTCACCTTCCTCATCCCCGTGTTCGGCATGCTGTGGGGTTCCCTCCTCCTGGGCGAGCGGATCAGCCTAGCGATGGTCGGCGGCGCCGCCCTGGTCCTGGCCGGCACCGCCCTCGTGGCTCTGAAGGGCCGTCTCGCGCCTCCTCGCGTCCGCCGGGGATGAATAGTATATCTTTCCTGGATCGCAGCGGAGAGGAGGGAAGCATGGCCAGGACGGGGGCGATGCCCCAGTACTGGTTCCCCTTGGAGAATTTCATCTCGAGGGAGAAATTCCAGAGGCTCAAGGATTTCGCCGCGGGGAGGGAAACGCCCTGCCTGATCCTCGACCTCGATGTGGTCCGGTCCAAGTACGAGGAGCTCCGGGCGAATTTCCCCTTCGCGAAGGTCTACTTCTCGGTCAAGGCCAACCCGCGGGACGAGCTCGACCAGCTGCTGCGGCTAGGCGTATCGCCCGATCGAATGTCCTTCGGGAACACGGTCAAGTAGCTCAAGGACATCGCCTACTTCCACGAGCGCGGCGTCAGCCTGTTCGCGACCGACTCGATGACGGACCTGAACGCGATCTCGGAGGCCGCGCCCGGAGCGAGGGTGTACTTCAGGCTCATTACCGACAACCTCGGCGCCGACCTTCCCCTGACCAAGTGGTCGGGCTGCCAGCCCGACCTGGCCCGCCAGCTCGTCAAGGCGGCCGTGCGCTTCAGCCTGGAGCCCTACGGCCTCTCCTTCCACCCCGGGTCCCAGCAACGGGACGTGGGCCAATGGTCCTCGGCCCTCACCACGGTGGGGCAGCTGATGAGGTCCATCCGCGAGGGGATCCACGTTGACCTGAAGATGGTGGACATGGGCGGAGGCCTGCCCGCGAATTACCTCGAGCCGGCCGATCCCATTTCCGATTACGCCGAAAAAATCAAGCGCTTCATCGGCAACGGCTTCAAGGACGGCTGGCCCCGGGAGTTCATCATCGAGCCCGGACGCTCGCTGGTGGGCGACGCCGGAGCCCTGGTGACCGAGATAGTCAATATCGCGAAGGAATCGCTGCACGAGCGCTATACCTGGTTTTCCTGGACGTGGGGATGTTCGGCGGACTGATCGAGACGCTGGGCGAGGCGATCAAATATCCGATCTATTTCGAGGGGACGGGAAGAGCCGTCGACACGATCATAGCCGGGCCGACCTGCGATTCCATGGATATGCTCTACGAGAAGTGGACCTACGCGATGCCCGAGAGCGCCAAGATCGGCGACAGGGCCTACATCCTCACGACCGGCGCGTATACGCAGAGCGCCTCTTCGATCTATTTCAACGGCTTCCCGCCGCTGGTAGCGTATATCCTAGCCCGAGGCGGGGCCTCTACTCGTTGAGGTGGAACTCGCCCCGATAGACGTACTCGGGCCGGGCCGCGACGTAGAGGGCGCCCGCGGCGGTCCACTCGACCCACAGGGCGCCCGAGCCCAGGCGGACCATGGCCTCGCGGTCCGAATAGCCGACGGCGGCGGAGGCCGCGAGGGCCGCGGCCGCGGAGGCGCAGCAGTCGAGGGCTCCCCCCGAGGTGGCGGATACGAGGAGCTCTCCCCGCGAGGCTACCCGGACCGCCACTACCGCGGGCGCCTTCTCCTCGCGGTCGGCGGCCTTCCGCGACGGGATCCTGCGCGATGAGGCGATGCGGGCCCTCGCCCGCGCGGCGCCGCCCTCCGCGAAGACCGCGGCCGCGTCCGCGGCGGGGATGCCGGCGCGCAACGGCAGGACCTGGTAGCGCTCGCCCGCGGCCTCGATGCTCGTCGCGCGGGAGGCGGCGGCCGCCGCGCTGAGGGCGTCCCCGTCGGGCAGGCCGCGCGGCGGCCCGAGCGAGATACCCAGCGAGGCCGAGTCGAGCACGTCCACCCGCAGCTCGCTCCCGGAGATGCGCATCGGCACCGAGTCCGCCCCGCTGCGGCCCGAGTCGAGGAGGTAGCGGGCCGCGCAGAGCGCGGCGTCGGCGCAGGGGCTCGCCTCGCCGTCGGGCAGGAAGACGCGGAGCCACAGGTCCGCCTCGGGCTTGGCTATGACAGCGAGGCGGTCCGCGCCCGCGCCGCGCCTGCGGTGGAGCAGGGCCCGCGCGGCCGCCTCCCAGTCCCTGTCCCTGCCGTCCCCGGCCAGGTCGTCCACGAGGATGATGTCGGAGTCGCAGAGCCGCAGCTTGTAGAAGGTGAGGTCCATGGACGGCAGTGTAGCACGGGCGGCCGGCTATGCGCCCCCGGTCGGCCGGCGCTATCATCGGCGCATGACGCCCACCAGTGTCCTGCGCGCGGCCGACTTCCCCGACGGGCCGCCCCACGGGAGGCGCGTCTGCGGCATCGACGAGGCCGGCCGCGGTCCCCTCGCCGGGCCCGTGTCGGCGGGGGCCGTCGTACTGCCCGCCGGCTTTCCCCTGGGCGCGTTGGGCGATTCCAAGGCTCTCTCCGCGAGGCGCCGCGAGGCCGCCTATTCCCTGATCGTCGAGGGCTCGGTGGCCTGGTGCGTGGCCTGGGCCTATCCCTGCGAGATAGACGAGCTCGATATCCTAGGAGCGAGCCTCCTCGCGATGCGCCGCGCCTACCTGGGGCTCGTCGCGAGGCTGGCCGCCTCGGGGGGCGGGCCGCCGGAGGAAATCTACGTCGACGGCAACCGCCTCCCCGAGCTGGGCCTTCCGAGGGAAGCCTCCTGCCGGGCCGTCGTCAAGGGAGACGGCATCGTCCCGGCCATCATGGCCGCGTCCATCCTCGCCAAGGTGGCGCGCGACAGGGCGATGGAGCGCTACGACTGGCTCTACCCCGAGTACGGCTACGCGCGCCACAAGGGCTATCCCACGGCCGAGCACCGCGCGGCCTGCCGAGCGCTCGGCCCCTCGCCGATCCAGCGGATGAGCTTCAACTACCTCCCGCGTTGACGTATACTGCGCGCATGGCCAAGCCATCGATCATAAAGGTCCGCAGCTCGAGGCGCGTCGAGATCATCGACATAACCGAGGGAGCGGCCGCCGCGATACGCGACTCCGGCGTGGCCGAGGGGATCTGCGTGCTGCAGTCCCTCCACACGACCGCCGCCCTCACCGTGAACGAATCGGCCGATCCCGACGTCCGCCTCGACCTGGAGCGGCAGCTCGCCCTCCTCGCGCCCCGCGATCCGTCCTTCCGCCACGCCGAGGGCAACTCCGACGCCCACATCAAGACGAGCCTCTTCGGCCCCAGCCTTACCTTGGTCGTAAGCGGGGGCAGGCCATTGCTCGGGACCTGGCAGGCCGTTTACTTCTGCGAGTTCGACGGGCCGCGGGAACGGAGCGTCGTCGTGAAATGCCTGGAGGGCTAGGGCCCTAGCCGGTCCTGGCGGCTACCTGCTTGCGGTAGTCGGAGGGCGTCAGGCCCGTCCACTTCTTGAATGAAGCATGGAAGGTGGATTTCGTGTTGAAGCCGGACTCGAAGGCCGCCTCGAGGATGTTGATGCGCTCCCGGTCGGCCGCCTCGAAGCGGCTCCGCACGTCCTCCACCCGAAGCCTGTTGATGAAATCGTAGAAATTCATCTTGCCGCCCAGGTTGATGATCCGGGAAAGCTCGGTGCGCGAGTAGCCGAGGCTCTCCGCAAGCTCGGGTAGGGTCAAGTCGGGCGAACGGTACAGCCCAGCCCTCCTTACGGAATCGAGGACCTGATCGAAGAGGGAAGAGCGCATTTCGTCCTTCGTTCCCTGGGCCGGCTCCTCCCGTTCCTTCTCCTCGCCGGGAGGGGAAATATAGTCCAGCCGCAGCATGCCCCTCCAGCCGAGATAGAGGATGCTGCCGGTCATCGAGACCGAGATGAGCGGATTGAAGGCCACCAAGGGTATGCCCGCGAGCATGAAGCAGTCCACGACCAGGAATAAGGCAAGGATTATCAAGATGCAGACGAGGAAGATCAGGAGCCAATTCCATGCGTAACGGTCGGTGTTGGACACCGTCTCCTTTATTTCCCGCCGGTACCGCCGGTACTTGCCCAGCGACCAGAGCGAGTAGACCCAGAGGCTGGCCTGAAGGTAGAGCCAGACGACCCACTCCTCGGCCCTCGAGGGAATCGCGGCGCTGACGTTCGAGTCCACGAAGCCGATCTTCGCCTGCGCCGATTCCAGGAAGAAGGGCGCGAGATAGAGGATCGAGAGCATGAATGGAAGGAAGTGCAGGAGCTTCGTTTTTGTGAGGCGGAAGCTCGGGTCGATGAGGGCGGAGACGTAGAGGAAGATCAAGGGGCCTATCAGGAACTGGGCGGGTATGTAGATTTTCACCAAATGAGGGAGCGCGCGATAGAGGCCCGTCGGGAAGAGGGCTTGATAGCAGATCGAGATGCCCGTAGTGAGGACCAATCCCGCCAGGTAGCGATTGGCTCCACCCCGGCAGGGCTTCGCGACGAGGATCGAGGCGAAGAAGAGGGAAAAAAGGATGCCGGAGGCTACAACCAGGCTGGAAACGGGCCACATCGCCAGAACCTTACCAGGAAAGCGGGGAAATTGCCAGAAAAAAGTCCGCCTGGATTCAGGCGGACGACGGGCGCCGAGGGGCGGGGTATTGTCTGGCGGTCCTTGGAGGCTAAAATGGGAAAACGAATCTTGGTGTCAGTAGCCCTGCTCGCGGCAGCGGCGAGCATGCTCTGCGCGATCCAGACGGCGGAGATCGATTCCCGCCACGGGGGCCAGACCGGCATCGTCGGCGGCTATCATAACGACGCCGACTACATCGGCGGCTTCGGCGGCATCTACGAGCTCGAGCTCGCCCTTTCCAAGGATTTTAGCCTCAGCGCGGACGCGGGCGGCGGCTATAACATGGTCGACGGGCCCCTGGCTGGCGGCGGATTGGACTTCAAATACCGTTTCCTCAAGCTCAAGAGCTTCGACTTCAGCGCCATAGCCTACGGCAGGGGCTGCTACCTCTTCTCTCCGCAGGAGCCCTCCTACTATTTCTACGGCGGCGGAGCCCTCCTCGCGGCGACCACGAGACTGGGCAAATTCGCCTGCACCCTCGGCGGAGGCGCCTCCTACGATGTCTATGGGAATACCAAGCTAAAGCTGAGCGATAAAGGCTTCGGCCCCGTCGGGATGGCCAGCCTGAGCTACGCTCTGTCCAAGAAAGCCGACCTCGGCGCGGCCTTCGAGTACGGCGGCGACCGGTTTTTCCTCGGCGCCTATATGGACTTCGCCATCGATCGGAGCAAGGCCGCGCCCGCGCCCAAGAAGGCTCCGCCCAAAGCCCCGAAGAAGAAATAGGAGCCTAGCGTGAAAAAAACACCGTTCGCTCTTTGTATCGCCTCGCTCCTCGCCTTAGCGCTCGCTTCTTGCAACATGCTGTCGAACATGACGGGCATCGCGGCCGCCGGAAAGAACCATGGGGCTTCCCTTGAAGCCTACGGATTCCACGCCGTGAGCCCGCGCGCCGGGAACGCCCAGCCGATGGGCTTGCCCCTCTCGACCCCCCGGCCGCGCCAGCAGGTCTATCTCGGCGGGGCCGCCTACAATGGCTCCAAGTCCAACATCCTCGACATATCGGCGGGCAATGCCGTCGCGAGCGCCGTTCCCTTTTCCCAAAGCGCCAGCGAGACCTCGTGGATGACCTTTCCGCATGCCTCCGCCGGGGCCCATCTATCGAGCGCGAGCGGGACCCAGAGCGTAGTTACTGTCGTCTTTTATCCCAGCGACACGAACTGGAATTATGCCAGCGCCCAGACTATCGGATTGGACGGGACGGTGAAGCTCGTATCCTGGGACGGGAAGAGCCAAGCTATACACTCTTTCGGAAGTGGGCAGAAGGTAACGATCGGATGGCCGGAATCGGGGGCTAGCACCTTCGAAATGAACCAGTCCGTCGTATCGATCGCGGCCGGGGACGTCAACGGCGACGGGAAGGACGAGATAGGCTTTTGCGCCGGCAACTACTTCGTGGTCATGGCGAGCGACCTCGAGGCCATCCTCTATCAGGGCTACGTTTCGCCCGGCGACGCCGCTGCCGCCAGGACCTATTTCCACCCGAGCCGCGTGGCCGCGGGCGACATCAAGAACGACGGAGGCTGCGAGTTCGTCGCGACCTACGGCAACGATGGAGCCTCGGGCGCGGGAAGCGCCGCGATCTTCGGATACGACGGATCCAAGGTCGGCGCCATCGCCTCCGTCTCGCTCAGCAACGCGAGCTGCATCCTGAAATTCGCCAATGTCGCGATCGGCGATATCGACGGGGACGGCTACAATGAGGCGGTATTCGGCGGCAAGAGCAGCAGTAATTCCTATGGACTCATTGCGGCCAGGTGGAGTAGCGGAAGTCTGGGTTTTTTCGATGCGGCTTATACGAGCGGCTCGCCGAACTGGTCTTTCCGTCCCGTTCCTCCCCTCGCCGTCTTCAATCCCTACGGCACGAGCGTGGCCAATCCGAAAGATTACATTTTCTTCGGCGACTCGATGGTCGGTTATGGCTCGAGCGCTTTTTCCGCGGCCTTCACGAGCGGGGATGCCGTGGAATCGGTCACCGTCACGGACGCGGTGGCAGGATGCTTCTATCACGGCTGGTCCGGCCACGAGGACCAGAGCCAGCTCGCCATCCTCAGCACTAACACCTCTTGGATGAAGATCTACGGACTCGACGATACGGGGAAGTTCAAGAATCTGCAGACGATATCCGTCGGCTACACCAGCCCCTTTCCGTCGACGATGTCCCTCTGCGCCGCGGACCTCCAGGGAGACAGCGTGGTCCTGAAATTCATCGACCACCAGCTCCGGTATTCCGCTCCTACCATCGTGTCGGCTCTCGCCTCGCCGCCCTACTACGAGGACGCGACCGACGTGAGTTCCTTCGGTAACGCGGGGACGAGCCTGGGGAATACCACCTCCTTTACCGCGAGCGAGGCGGCGTCCTTCACCATCAAGGCCTCCTTCTCCATCGGCGGCGAGGGCGAGGCGCCGCTGGAAGGGGATCTCGCCAAGTCGAACAACAAGAATACCATCGAATTCGGCTTTTCCGCGGGCTTCCAGTTCGAGCAGGAAATGTCATATACCCATGCCTACGAGACTATGGCCGGCCAGGACTCGGTGGTCTTCGCCTGCATTCCCTACGACGAGTACAAATACACGATCATGAGCGACCCCTCGGCAGCCAATATCGGCAAGACGATAGTCATCGCGGTGCCCCAGGCGGCCCAGGTCATCAATATGGAGCGCGGAGTCTTCAATGCCCTGCCGGGGAACACTCTTCAGGTGGGGTCCAACGTCTTCGTTCATACCCTCGGCGTGCCGGGCAGCTACATGACCAAGAGCCAGCTGGACGCGGCGTGCGACCGCTTGGGTATTAAAGTCATGTACGACGCTTCGGGCGTATCGGTGTCGGTGGGCGACGGCCAGCTTTCCAAGTCGGCCATCTCCTATACCGATTCGAAGGCAGCTACCTTCGGCACCCAGCTCTCCGTCACCACCTCGAGCGAGGAGGTGCTAGCTTGCGTCCTCTGGGGGACCTCGCTGGGCATCGACATAAATACCGAGTTTTCCATAGGCGTCAGCGACACGACCGAGGTAGAGGGAGTCGTGCCCTCGGCCAAGTCCTCGGACAAGCCCTTCAAATTCGGCATCGGCCTCGTCAACAAGAAGGACGTGAGCCTTCAGCCAGGCTCCTTCATGGTCGCGACCTACTGGGTGGAGTAAAAGCCTCGGCTTGACAGGAGGGGCGCGGCGCGGCCAAGATTCCGGGCCGATGAAGAAAATCGCCGTCCCCCTCGCGGCCATGGCCGCGTCCGCCGCTTCCCTGTTCATCGGCTTCACCCTGCTCCGGAGCGCGGTCGCGGGCTTCGTACTGTACTACCTCCTCTGCTGCTTCGGCCTGCCCGCCGCCGATATCCTCGCGGCGCGCCGCCTCTCGCCGCGCCGGCTTCCCGCCATGCTCGGCCTGATCAAACCCGGCCGCGGGAACCTGGCCCTCGGCCTGGCCTCCGGCCTCGTCATGGCGGCGATAGCCGTAGCCGTGCTCGCGATCTTCAGGGAGCGAGTGTTCGGGGACGGCCATATCCGCGAGGTGCTGGGGGCGTGGGGCGCCTCCGGCGGGAACGAGGGCCTCGTCTACGCGGTGATGCTCGCCTTCAACGGCGCGGTGGAAGAATTGTTCTGGAGGGGCTACCTGCATGAGAGGCTGAAGTCCCTGCCCAACCGCTTCCTGGCCCTGGCCCTCCCGACTGCCTTCTTCGCGGCGCAGCACATCTTCGTCGTCTCGAGGCTGGTCGCCGATCCCGCCCTCGTCGCCCTGATCCTGGTCGGGATCCTCGGGGCCGGCGCTATCTGGGCCTATATGAGGGAGCGAACGCTCGGCGTGCTGCCCTGCGTCGTCTCGCACATGCTCGTCACCGCGGGATACATGGGAGCCCTGTTCTTCTTTTCGCCTAACTAATACCCTCGATTGTAAGGCGACATAAACGCTCGCTTCGCTCGCTAAGCTTCGATCCTGCTAGTCATGTCGCCTTTATAACGAAAGCCTTGATAGCAGCGCCTCGACGACCCGCGGCTCGCTTCCCGCCTCCTCCGCCAATTCCCTCAGCTCGGCGTCGTCGAGTCCGTAGCGCCCGATGTAGTCCTCCACCTCGGGGTGGAGCATGCCCGCGCCCACGCGGCGGCGCCTCCGCGGAACGCCCTCGGGCGGGCACAGGAGGAAGGCGCGCATCCTCAGCCAAGCCTTGGCCCGCTGCCTTCGCATCGCGGCCAGCCGGGCGGCGGGTATGGGCCGGCCGACGTGGAAGGCTACGCGACGCCGGAGGCTCCCCAGGAACTCCCAGATCAGGAAGAGGAGCTTCATCGGGAAAATGTACTCGCTCAGGAAGCTGAAGAGGGCGCTGGATTCGCCCTCGACGTATATCGGGACGAAATCGGCTTTCGTCATTATGCCGAGGGCGAGGGCGGAGGGGTCCCAGCTCTCGTCGGTCACGTAGCCCTTCTCGGGGCGATAGAGGCCCACCCTTCCCGCCGGGAATACGAGGAGGCAATGGCCCTGCGCCAGCCACTCCCTCGACAGCCGGAGGGCTTCGTAGTTGGTCGCGCTGCCCTTGGCCATCGGGTTCGTGAAGATGAAGGAATCCTTGAGTTCTTCGATGAAGGAGTCCACTATGTTCGCGAAGACCTTGAAGTCGGGCCTGACCCGCTCGAGCATGGCCATGAGGAGGACGCCTTCCAGGCCGCCCATGGGGTGGTTGGCGACGACGACGACCGGCCCCCGCGCCGGTATGCGCCGCAATTCCGCCTCGTCGAAGGAGTACTCGAGACGCTCGCGCTCGACGAAGGTGCGTATTAGGGAAAAGCGGTCGAGGCCTCGGAGGCCGTCGCGCTCGAAGCGCTCACGGAAGGCTCGGATGCCCAGGGCGCGGTCGATGGCGGGAGCGAGGAGCCGCAGGAGCCTGCCGGCGGCCCCATTTTTGTAGATGGCCGCGACGCTGATCTCGGATCGAGTCTCGCCCAAGGATCACCTCTTGAGCTTCGATGCCGCCTTCGCGAGGCCGAGGAATTCCGCCCGCCTGTCCGAGTCGCCGGCCGAGGCGCCGGCGAGCTCGAGTACGAGCGGCCAGCTCGCGCCTGCCGCGTACTTCGAGCCGCGGAGCAGCATTCCATACATCGCGACGGAGGAGGCGAAGCGGAAATCGCTTGAAGCCTCGGCGTAGGGCTTGGAGTCGTCGGCTATCGGGAACTCGAGGAGGGCGCTCTGGTCCTGGTCCGGCTTCTTGTACCGGATGCGCACCGTCCCGAGGCTCGACGCCGCGCCGGCCGCGCCCACGATCTCGTAGAGGGCGGTGACGCGGTGGCCCGCGCCCATCTCACCCGCGTCCTTCTTGTCGTTCGCGAAATCCTGCGCGGCGAGCAGCCTCGATTCGTAGCCGACGAGGCGGTAGGACTTGACGGCGGCCGGGTCGAACTCGACCTGGATCTTCACGTCCTTCGCGACGACGAGGAGGGTCGCGCCCATCTCCTAGACGAGCACGCGGCGCGCCTCGCCTATCGAATCGATGTACGAGTAGTTGCCGTTGCCCTTGTCGGCGAGGGTCTTCATGTTCCGGTCGTTCAGGTTGCCGGTCCCGAAACCCATAACCGAGAGGAAGACTCCCTTGGAGCGGTAGGAGCTGATCAGCTTGTCGAGCTCCGCGTCGCTCGAGGGCCCGACGTTGAAATCGCCGTCGGTCGCGAGTATGACCCGGTTATTGCCGCCTTTTCTGAGATTCTGGAGGGCGGTCTCGTAGGCCAGGACGATGCCCGCGCCGCCGGCGGTCGAGCCGCCCGCCCCGAGGCGCTCGAGGGCCTCGAGGATCTTCGCCTTCTCCGATCCGGCGGTGGAGGGCAGTACGAGGCCGGCCGAGCCCGCGTAGGTGACGATGGCCACCCTGTCCTGGGGACGCATCGTGTCGGCGAGCAGGGAGAAGGCCCGCTTCACGAGGGGGAGCTTGTCCGGGTCGGACATGGAGCCCGAGCTGTCGATGAGGAAGACCAGGTTGGCCGGCGGGAGGTTCTCGGCGGAAACGCTCCGCGTCCGCAGGCCGATCGTCAGAAGGCGCGCGTTCGGGTTCCAGGGGGAGCTCGCCGCCTCGGTCGTGACGGCTATGGGGCTCGAGCCGGAGCTGGGCTCCTTCCATCCGTAGTCGAAATAGTTGACGAGCTCCTCGATCCTCACCGCGTCGACGGGCGGGAGCGCGCCCTCGTTCAGGAAGCGGCGGACATTGGAATAGGAGGCGGTATCCACGTCCGCGGAGAAGGTCGAGAGCCTTTCCTGGGACGCGTCCTTGAAGGCATTCTCGGCGAAGGAGCCGTAATTCTCCGTGCCCTGGGCGTCGGCCGCCCCGGCTTGGGCCTGAAGGGCGGGTCCGGCCGCCGAGGATACGGAGGCCGAAGGCGAGGGCGGAGGCGCGGGGGCCATCATCTTTTGCGAGGGCGCGGCCTCTTCCGATTCCTGCGCCGGTACTCCGGCGGCGGGACCCGCGGAAGGCCCGACGGGGCGCGGCGCGCTGGAGCAGGAGGCGGTCAGGGCTATCGCCGCGAAGAACAGGGCCGCGGGGAAAGAACTACCTTTCTTGCATGCTCTCATGGCTTTCTCCTCTCCGGCGGCCCATCGCCCGCGCGTGTCGCCCGCCTCGCTGTCAGTCCTTCGGCTCGGCGGGCTTGCGCCTCACGACTATGCGTCGCTTCTTCGCCGCCGGCTTCGCGGGCTCCGCCACGGCGGGCTCGCTGCCTGCGAAGCCGCCGGGAGTCTTGGCGCGCTTATCCGCGGGCTGGACGGCCGGGGAATAGTCGAGGGTCTTCTTGGGAGCGTCCGGCTTTTCCATGAAGCTGAGGGCTCCCTGGAAGGCCTTGACGAATTCGGAGAGGTCCTCGCGGAACACGACGACGGAGCGGCGCTCGAATCCCTCGTTCTCGGTCGGCTTGCTCTCCACTACCGTGAGGAACATATCGCCAATGCGGTTTTCCTTCACGTTGAAAAAGTAGGTCCTGCCGTTGCACGTGACCCTCGTAGAAAAAAGCTCGCCCCGAATACCCATGGTGCTATAGTACCTGATGATCCCTTCGTTCGCTAGCCCTGATGAGGTCAGGCCCTGTCGGCCTTCCGCACCATGGACTCGTGCCAGGCGAGCAGGTATTCTTCGTCGTCAGGCTTCCCGCCCGCGACGTCGGCCATGATCCTGAAGACGCTCTCCGTGCCCGAGCCGCGCATCCAGAGGAAGGCGCGAGGCTCGCCCGATCCGTCGGCGAGCACGATGCGCAGGCCCCCCGTGCCCGAGGCGGCGAAATCGGCGCCGACGCGGGTCTCGGCCATGCCCTTCGACGCGTAGGCTTCCCACGAGGCTATGCCGAAGCGGGACCCGAGGGCGGGCAGCCGCCCCTCCCACTCGGCGGCGAAGGCCGCCGCATAGCGCGCCTTGAGGGCCGCGTGGTCGGCCGTCCGGACGCGGAGCGCCGCCCGCGGCTCGAACACGCTGGTCGTCGCGTAGGCCGGAAGGGAGGCGAGGATATCGTCGACGCCGAAGTCCTCGCCGCATTCCCTGCCGGAGCGCCGCATCCAGATCCCGAACAAGCCCCCGTCGCCTCGGACCAGGAGGAGCTTTAGCAGGGCGCCGAGCGTGGCGAGGGGATCGCGCACCGCCGAGGGGTAGGTGATGTTGCCTCCGTTGGAGCCCTCGCCGAGGATGCGGACGATATAGCCCTCCTCGCGCAGCGAGGCCGCCAAGCCCACGACGTTGGCCTCCCCTGTCTCGGCGCGGAAGGCCTCGACGCCGAAGGCCCGGGCTATGTCGTTTATCCGCATGCTCGTCGCGTCGTTGACGACGACCGCCGCTTTTTGCCTGGCGCCGCCCGCCTCGTCGTAGCTCAAATGGCCGTCGCGGACGAGCTGCGCGAGCTCGGCGACGCAGGCGAGGGCGAAGACCACCTGGGCCTCGACGGGCCTCGCCTTCCTGTCCCCGCCGATCACCACGAGGTTGCCGCGGTCGCCGTCGCAGTCGGGCACGTAGCCGGCGGCAAAGGCGGGGTCCTCGGCGGCCGCCGACTCGAGCTCGCGCATCGCGTCGCGGAGCGACTCGCCCTCGGGTACGATCCGGTGGGCGAACTCGCGGGGCTTGTCGTTGACGGAACGGACGCGCACGCCCAGGCCTTCGAGGAAGTCCCGGTCGATGGAGAGGCAGCGCGCCGAGCCGTTGAGCTCGGCGACGACGCCGACGGGCCTGCGCGCGGCCGTCTCCGCCATCTCGTCGAAGAGCCTTTCCTGCGCGCCCGGGTCGCCGGTGCCCGAAACCACCTCGCGGGCGAAGAGGGTATAGGCGGAGACGGAGCGGCGCTTCCAGGCCGAGCAGCCGGCGAAGGCGCGGGCGAGCTCCCGGGGCTCGACGGCCTCCATGAGGGCGAGGACGCGCGCCCCTAGGCTCCTCTCGGCGAGCAGGGCGCGGTACGAGGCGATGAGGGCCGCGGAATCGGCGCCGCCGAGGACCCCGCCGGCGAGGCCGAATTTCAGGCCGTTGTGGCCGCGCGGGTTATGGCTCGCGGAGACGTAGGCGAAGCCCGCCGCGGCCTCCGCGGACCCCCGCTCCAAGGCGGAGCAGGAGCGCGAGTAGGCCATTATCTCGGGGGCCGCGACGATGAAGAGGTAGCGCGGCAAGAGGCCGAGGCCGAGGAAAACGCGGATCATCGCGTCGGCGATCGCCGGCCCGGTGGGCCTGGAGTCGATGCCGACGAGGACCGCGGGGGATTTCGCTCCGCTGCGCGACCGCAGGAGGGCCGCGAAGGCGATCGCGGCCGCGCCCGCGAGGACGAGGTCGGTGGGCGATACCGCCTCCGTATCCGATTCCTCGTCGCCGCCCGAGGCGAAGACCTTGCGCCAGCCCGAGGCCGAGAGGATGAGGCCGGAGGCGCTCGCGCCGATGTCGGCGGGCGAGGGCAGGGCGTCGTCGCTCAAAGGGAGGAGGTCCGGGTCGCCGACTATGAAACCTGTTCCGGGATGCGTTATCTTTGCCATAGCGGCGACGAGTATATAGCCGAACGCGCCCTTTGTCCCCGGGCTATATATCGTTATGCTCAGCCCCGGAGGCGATGATGCTCAGCCTGGACGACGAGACCTGCATCGAGTGCGGGATATGCGCGGATCTCCTGCCTCAGTTCTTCGAAGTGGTGGGCGGCAGGGTGAGGGTGCGCCTCGGCGCGCCCGAGCCAGATCCCGAAGCGGCGGCGGAGGCGGCGCGGGACTGTCCCTCGGGGTCCCTGCGGGCCTAATGCCCTTGCCCCGCCGCGGCCCTCTTTAGTATCCTGCTCCTCAATGAACCCAATGCTGCTCCTGAAATCGCTCGTGCCCGGGCTCCTTCCTCTCGTGATATTCGTCGGGGCGGACGCCCTGTTCGGGGAGACCATCGGCCTCCTCGTGGGCATCGGGGTGGGCATCGTCGAGTTCGCCTGGGTACTGATAAAGGACAAGAAAGCCGATCCCTTCGTCGCGGCGGATACGATCCTCCTCGCGATCGCGGGCGGCCTGTCCTTCGTTCTCCATGACGCGATCTTTTTCAAGCTCAAGCCGGCCATAATCGAATTCGTGCTCGCCGCGGCGATGGGCGGGATGCTCGTACTCCCTCCCGCCTATTTGAAGGGCTACATCGGCAGGCAGCTCCGAGGCATCGCGATTCCCGATTCCGCGATGCCCCAGATGAAGAGGAGCCTCTCCCTCATGCTGGCGGTCCTCGCCGCCCACGTCGCCCTCACCGCCTACGCTGCGGTCGCGCTGTCGACGGCGGCCTGGGGCTTCGTCTCGGGAGGGCTGCTCTATATCCTCTTCGGCGTCTTCGCCGTGGGCCAGTTCGCCTCCGCCAAGCTCAAGGCCAAGCGCCTCTCCTCCGGCGCCTCCGGGGAGGAGATGCTCCCCCTGATAGACGAGGCGGGCACGGTCATCGGCACGGCGCCCAGGAGCGAGTGCCACAAAGGCCCCGGAAAGCTCCACCCGGTCGTCCACCTCCAGGTGATCGACGGGAGGGGCGGCATGTACCTGCAGAAGCGATCGGCGATCAAGGACCTGCTGCCGGGCAAGTGGGACAGCGCGGTAGGCGGCCACGTCTCCGCCGGGGAGGACCTCGAGACGGCCCTGTCGAGGGAGCTGCGCGAGGAGCTGGGCGTGACCAAGCTCGCCCTCGAGTCCTCTGGCGCCGCCATCGAGCCCATCCTGCGCTACCGCTGGGACAGCGAGCTCGAGTCGGAACTCGTCTTCTCCTTCATCGTGACCTACGGCGGGCCCTTCGCGCCCGACGGGGTGGAGGTGGAGGAGGGCAGGTTCTGGAGCTTAGCGGAAATCGGGGCGAGCCTGGGCAAGGGCGTCTTCACGCCGAATTTCGAGCACGAGTACGGCCTGCTCCAGGCCGCGGCCGCCGCTGCGAAGGCCAGGGTGGCCGCCGAGACGGCGCTCGAGGCCACCACCACGGGCTCCTCGGCTACCGCGGAACCGAAACGGCGCCGCTAGCGGAGCCTCATTCCTTGGGTCGGAGCGGGATATCCATGAGGGGCAGCTGCATCCCCGACGCCGCGGCGGCCTTCTTGTTCTCTTCCTGGATAGCGATGAAGACTTCCTCGCGGAACACCTTCACGGTGCGCGGGGCGTCGATGCCGAGCTTCACCTGGTCGCCGCGGACCTCGACCACCGAGACCACGATATCGTCGCCTATGACGATCTTCTCGTTGACGCGGCGGGAGAGTATGAGCATCGCTTCTAGCCCTTGGACGAGGCGAGCTCGGCCATGATGTCGTGCTTGACTCGCCAGCGCGAGTCCCCGAGTACGGTCTGGATGCCGAGGCGGTTCGCCTTGTTGATGATAAGGGGCCCCATGAGGTTGGCCGTCACCGATCCGCCGTCGCCCGGCACGGTGACGATGGAGAACACGAGCACGTCGTCCGGCTTTGCCACGCCGATGTCCCCGAGGTAGTCGTCGCTCACGTCCAGCGAGTAGTCGGGGCGGAAGAGGAAGGGATCGATCAGTATGAACGCGAGGTCGGGCACGTCCGTGGACTGTAAATAGAAGAAAGGCTTCTGGCGGGCGTCGAGGAGGATGTAGTCCTTGAACTTCTCGAAGCCGAGTAGCCCCGCGGGGAAGGTCACCCGCTGGCGCTCGTCCGCCTCGATCTCTCCGTAGGCCTTCGTCTTGACTCTCATCTGTCGCTCCACTATGCCAATCATCAACGAAGGAAGTCAAGGAGAGTCTGCGAGAAGAGGCGTCCCTGGAAGCTCAGGGCCGCCTTGTGCGCGTACTCGAGCATCTTGTAGTCGGTAATGGCCTTGGTGAAGTCGAGGTCGGTCTCCTCGCTCTTGAGCTTGGTCGTGTCGGGTATCTCCCTGTTGAGCCGGGCCTCGACGACCTGCAGCCTCTGGCTCCGCGCCCCTATCTCGGCGACGCTGCGGTTCAGGTTGTCTATCCCGGCGTCGAGGCCGGCGAGGGCCGCGCCGCCGGTCTCGAGGGCGTCTCCGCGGTTGAGGGAGTCGCGCAGGCGTATGGCCGCGTCGAAGAGGGATCCCCCCGAGAGGCGCGCGCTCGGCGCCCAATTGTCGGGGGGAGAACCTGTGGGCGCCAGCAGGCCGAGCTCCTTCAGGACCCTGCCCGCGCCACCGTCCTCCATCCGCATCTGGTGCGCCGTCGTCGTCTCCAGGGCGAGCGAGAAGCTGCGGGGGTCTATGGACGCCTTCACGGCGGCGCCCGAGTCGTTGATCTTCGCGGCGACGGCGTAGACGTTGTCGCCCGCCTTAATGCCCACGCTCTTGCCGTCGACCAGGATGGTCGCGTCGGCGGCCGCGCGCCAGTCGCGGGCGTCGTAGCCGGAGACGGCCTGCTGCCTCTCGGCCCAGAAGACGTCCGCCCCGCTCTGCCCAAGGGGCATGTAGTCGCCCTCCGAGATCTCGGCCGAGGGACCGCCCTGGGCGCCGAGGTACTGCACGCCTACGAGGACCGATCCGGCGGCACCGGGCGCCGCGCCGCTAATCTCGCGGAAGGGTTGGGTGCGGGACTTGTCGCCCGAGAATACGAAGCTGCCGTCGGGTCCGCGCGAGTTGGCCATGTTCACCATCTCGCCGAGGAGCTGGTCCACTTCCTGGGCCATGTACTTCTGGTCTTCCTTGGTGAAGGTGCCGTTGGCGCCCTGGACCGCTATCTCGCGGAGGCGCTGCGTCAGGTCGATCGTCTGGCGCACGTAGTCCTCGGACACCTTGTACTGATCGTCGACCCAGGCTGCGTTCTTCTCGAAGCGCTCGAGCCGCGCGCCGACGGAGTCGTAGCGCACCGCCCTCGCCGCCGCGAGGGGATCGTCGCGGAGGCTCTCGATCTTGGTCTGGCGAGCCATCCTGGTCTCGGCCGTGGCCATGTCGCGTTCCCGGCGCCTCGCCCAGAACTGCAAATCGTCGTTCATCAAGTCGCTGCTGACCCGCTGCATTTAGGTTACGCCCCCAATCGGTTGATGATCGTATCGAGCATCGAGTCCACCTTGGTGATGAACTTGGCCGCCGCCTCGTACCCGTGCTGGAACTTGATCATGTTCGCGAGCTCCTCGTCCATGTTCACACCCGACATCGACTGCCTGAGATCGCGGAGCTCCTTGCCAATCCTGTCGTGCGTGGCCGAGGCGCTCTGGGCCCGCTCGCCCGAGAGGCCGACGCGCGCCACCGCCTCTGCGAAATGGTCGTCGAAGGTGCGCGAGGACCCGACCATCACCGCCTGGGTCCGCAGGGCGGCGATGGCGAGGGCGGCCGAGCCGTCGCCCGCGGCGGCCGGCTTGCCGTTCGCGCCGAAGCCCGCCGCTATCGACCCGGGGTCCGACTTGATCTCCGGCGCCACCTCGAGCCAGCCGGCCGGGTGGGCGAGGGGGGCCACCGCGAAGTCGACGCCGGCCGGGCGCAGTGACGCGGTCGCCCCGGCCTGGCCCCAGTCGTAGGCGCCCGCGGCGCCGTTGGCGCGCAGGAGGCCCGAGTAGCCGACGAGGAACTGACCGGAGTCCTCGACGTGGCGGACGACGAAGGCGGGGTCGCCCTTGTTCTCGGCGGGGGTCGCGCGAAGCTCGAGCTTGCCCTCGCGCGTGAGCCTCGCGGTCACCTCGGCCCCGGCGTGGTTGATGCGGGAGACGAGGTCCGCGACCGTGTCGGTCGGGTTATAGGCGACTTCGGTTACGCCTTTTGCGGAGGAGAGCTTGATGGTTCCCGCGAGGCCGATCTGCTCCTGGGCGGTCAGGGCGTTGGCGCCCGTCATCCTATATACGTAGGTCGAGTCGTATTTGCCGTCGCCGTTGCGGTCGTAGTTGCCCTCGACGTTGTTGATGAAGGGCCATTCCTTGAAGAAGTCGAGGCCGGTCTTGCCGTTGGCGCCGTAGGCCGCGCGGTGCGTCTCGTTGACGAGGTCGGAGAAGCTCAGGGCCATCGTGTCGAGGGTTTGCATCTCCTTCCTGGCGTCCCCGTCGCGCAGCTCGAGGAGCGCGCCCAGGCTGCCGCCCTTGATGGAGGCGGGCAGGCCCGTGTCCTGCCAGGCGGGGCTGGCGAAGCCCTCCTCGTCAGGCCTCTGCATCTCGAAGGCCCGCGCGAGCTTGCCCTGCACCAGGATAAGCCCGTCCACGTGGACCATGAACTCGTCCGAGTCGCGCTGGTCGACGCTGATCGGCACCAGGTGCCCGAGCTTCTCGACGAGCACGTCCCGCCGGTCCATGAGGTCGTTGGGGTTGTCGCCCATCGCCTTGGATTTCACTATCTCGAGGTTGACGCCGGCGATTTCCTTGGCGAGGTTGTTCACCTGCGTCACGGTCCCGCGGACGTCCCCGTCCGTGACGGAGCGGAAGTCCGAGAGGCGGCGGTACCTATCGCGCATGCTCTCGGCGAGGGCCTCCCCGCGGGACAGCACCGCCTCGCGCGCGGCCGTATCGGAGGGCCGCAGCGAGAGTTCCTGCCACGAGTCCCAGAATTTGTCCATCTGCGTGCGCACCGAGCTGTCCGAGGGCTCGTTGTGGATCTGCTCGAGCTGGAGGAGGTACTTGTCCCTCGTGCCCCAATAGCCCTCGAGGCCGCTCTCGGAGTCGATGCGCCCCTCCAGGAGGTCGTCCTTCACTCGCTCGATCCTCGAGATGTCCACGCCCTGGCCTATCTGCCCGGGCGTCTGCTCGCGCTCCAGCTCCGGCGCGTAGAGGGGGTCGGACGCGGAGAGCTGCACGCGCTGCCTCGAGTAGCCGTCGGCGGAGGCGTTAGCCAGGTTGTGGCCGACCGTATTGAGGGCCTGGTTATGCGCGTTGAGACTGCGCTTTCCGAGCTCTATGCCGGCGAAGGTCGATTGCATCTCGCATCTCCTATACGCACATCGCCGAGGGCGATGACGTCCGATCAATTTCCATGCAGTCAACGCCCGAAGGGCGTTAAAGGGCGGTATTGAGCAGGAGGGCGTCCAGGTCGGGCTGGAGGGCCCTCCCGGTCTTCCCGTACATCCGGTGCTTCTTCTCGGGGAAGAGCTCCTCGAGCACGGCCCGCAGGAGCTCGCGGTTGCCCGCGGCGTAGTCCCCGGCGGAGGCGTTCTCGAACTTGGCCCGCATCGCCACAAGCTTGAGCCTGCGGTAGAGGTCCGTGAGCTCGCTTCGCTCGGGCTCGGCGACGAGGAGGGCCACCCTGTAGATACCGCCGGCTTCGCAGCCGGTCTGGGCCCTCAGGCGCTCGAAGGCTTCGGCGCGCTCGCTTTCCTTGCTCGCGACGTCGCGGGCGAGCTCGTCCTGGATCCCGATCGCCGATTGCAGGGCGACCCAATCCCTCGCCTGCACGGCCGCGGAAAAGGCGCGCTGGGCCGCGATATAGGCCTCGAAGCAGGCTATCTCCGCGGACATGGCGCCCGAAAGGGCATGGACGGTCTCGGTCTGCGTCATCTGGAAACTCCTTCGCCTTCCATTTTCGGAATCCGTGGGCGCTAAATGAGATAAAAGCGCCCGCGGATTCCGGATTGTATGGATGGGGTTGGAGGTCGTCGCCTTCGAGCCCTGCGGGCTCGGATTGCAGGGAAGATGCTTGAACGTAATCGCCCTCGGCGAGTCGCATATCGGCGAGTCGCATATCGACCGCTAGCTGCGCGAAATGAGCGGATGCGCTCAGGAGTTGCGCCTGCGGGGCGTGGCCGATATAGTGGGAGACGCATGTTCAGCCCATTAAGCGGCATCCTCTGGCTCATCAGGGGAGTCCGCGTCTACGCCCTCGTCGGCGAGAGCGGTACCGGCAAGAGCTTTCGCGCCAAGCTCGTCGCGCAGAAGTACGGCATCGACATGATCATAGACGACGGCCTCCTCATCCGCGGCGACACCCTCCTCGCCGGCCGCTCCGCGAAGAAGGAGCAGCTGTACATGTCGGCGGTCAAGACGGCGCTCTTCCATGACAAGACCCATCGGGACGAGGTTGCCCGGGTCCTTCAGCGCGAGCACTTCCGCAAGATCCTCGTCATCGGCACTTCCGAGAAGATGGCTTTCAAGATCTGCGAGCGGCTCCAGATACCCCACCCCGTCAAGGTCATCAAGATCGAGGACATCGCGAGCCGCGACGAGATCGAGAAGGCGGTGCGCTCGCGCAAGGTGGAGGGCAAGCACGTCATCCCCGTGCCCTCCCTCGAGATCCGCCGCGCCTATCCCTCGATTTTCTACGATTCGATCCGCGTGTTCCTCAAGCGCAACTTCGGCGCCGCGCCGACGCGCCCGCGCGTCTACGAGAAGTCCGTCGTGCGGCCCGAGTACTCGAAGCGGGGACGGGTGTCGATCTCGGAGGCAGCGCTCTCACAGATGGTGATCCACTGCGTCGACGAGTTCGACGACTCCCTGCGCATCCGTCGACTCGCGGTGCGATCGGACACGCAGGGCTACAGGCTCACGATCGTGCTCGAGGTGCCCTTCGGCACCAAGCTCGTCTCCAACGCCCACGCCCTGCAGGAGTATGTCATCGACAACATCGAGCGATTCACCGGCATCCTCATCGAGGAAGTGAGCATAGTCATCGACCGCTTCTCTCCTCGCAAATAGCGAGGCGCAAGTAGCGAGGCCTTCGATCGACAGAATTATTTTCCCGTCGCGTATAATGAGTTGCGCGAAAAATTGCCCGACGCGCGCGTTTGGTTTGACATTCGGATTGTAAAAGGCTACGATATAGAGAACTTCGCTCAAGGAATGCCTTTTATCAAAAGGCGGACGCGAAGCGATTTCCGAGATAGCCGAGTCAAGGAATAGACTCAGGGGGAATCATGAAGAAGCTCAGCATACTTTTACTGACCGCGTTGCTCGCGGTCTCCTTCGCCGCCGCGCAAGCCGCGACGGACGCGACCGCCGCGCCCGCGGACGCGACGGCCGCGCCCGCGGACGCGACGGCCGCTCCCGCGACGGCTGCCCCGGCAGCCAACGCATCCGCCGCCGCGCCCTCGCCCGCCCTCGCCAGCGATGTGTTCGGCACCGCCTCGAGCGAACACTACGTAGTCCTCTCCGAGCTCGGGCAGGACCGCGCGAACGCTCTCTCCCGCCAGCTCGAGGCCCTGTTCGGACTCTACGAGGGCTTCTTCCGCTACGACCTGGCCGGCCTCAAGGCCAAGCTCAACGTGCGGGAGTTCAAGGACAAGGCCGGTTTCGACATCTACATGAACCAGATCGTCGGGCAGTCCAAGGACGACTTCGTCTACCTGCACTACCCGAGCCCCGAGCGCTCCGAGCTCCTCGTCTTCGCCAAGGACGAGGGCGACTTCTCGGCCAGCCTCGCCCACCAGGGCTTCGTGCAGTTCATCAAGGCCTTCATCCCCAACCCGCCGCTCTGGATCCGCGAGGGCGTCGCGGTCTGCTTCGAGTCCGCCCGCTGGGACGACAAGGCGGGCAAGCTCGATTTCCCCGAGAACCTCGCATGGCTCGAGACGGTGAAGTCCCTCAAGGACCGCAGCCTCCTCCTGCCCCTCGATAAGCTCCTCGCCATAGGCCAGGACGAGGCCCGTACCGAACTGGACGTTTTCTATCCCCAGGCTTGGGCCCTGACCTCCTTCCTCCTCAACAGCAAGGAAAGGGGCTACAACCGCCTGCTCTGGGACTCCGTCGCGTCGTTGCGCAAGGACGCCAGCCTCGAGGACAACCAGAACGCGGTGAGCAAGATCATGGCTACCTGGTACGGCTCCGACGCGACCGAGAAGGCCTTCGCGGCCTACCTGGCCGACCGCAAGACCTTTCCCGAGCTCGTGGCCACCGGCGTCCGCAAGTACGCCGACAAGGCCTGGGCCGAGGCTACCGACGCCTTCGTCGCCGCCCAGTCCATGAACTCGGCCAGCTACGTGCCCGAGTACTACCTGGGCTTGATCGCCTACGCCCAGAACCAGTTCGACGTCGCCGATGCCCACTACAAGCAGGCCCTGTCCCTCGGCTGCGACCCCGCTATCACCAACTACGCGCTCGGGGTCAACGCTTATGCCCAGAATCGCCTCGACGACGCCAAGGGCTTCCTGAAGGTCGCCAAGGACGCCGCGCCGGACCGCTACGGCGAGAAGGTGGACTCGCTCGTCGCGAAGATAGGCAAGTAACCGGATAGCCGATCCGAAGGTCGGCGAACTGCATGAGAGCCGCCTGGGCTGCGACGATCGTCGCGGCCCAGGCGGCTTTTTTCGGCCTCGCAGGCGGAGAGGTCTACCCGGAGGGTGAAATGAGGCTGGTTACGGCTGTCAGTGGGGGGAATCTAGGCGTACGCGATCCTAGGCGAGGCCTCGGGCAGGGATGGATTATTACGCTGCCGAGGCTGGGAGCCGCGGAATATCAGTGCTTGAGCACGGCCAAGATGCGCTCGAGGACCTTCTTTCGGTCCAGGGGCTTTACAATGTAACTCTTGGCGCCGAGGAGGAGGGATTTCTTTACGACGTCCTCTTTCCCGAGCGCGCTCACCATGACTATGCAGGCGTTCTTGTCGAATTCGAGGATCTTCTCGAGCGCCGTCACTCCGTCCATTTTGGGCATGGTGATGTCCATCGTGACGAGGTCGATGTTCGGGCAGAGCTCCTTGTACTTCTCGATGCCCGCCATGCCATCCCCGGCGGTACCCACGACATCGAAGCCTTCGGAAGTGAGTATCTGACCGAGCTGCTTCGCAATGAACATCGAGTCGTCTACGATGAGCACGCGATACGGCCCGCCATCGGACTTGACCCCGTCGGGCCGTTTCTCATTGATGTTCGGCATGTCGGACTTGGCGATCATACGCTTCTCCGCTCCTTTTATCGTGCGGGGCGCTGGGGCCTTAGCATAGGCCCGAGGGTCCACTGCTACGGTTATAATAGAAGCGCACGGCCTTTGCAAGGCCGCCGAACGGGCCAATGCCGCTCAGAGCAAATGACCCATCTTTTCCCGCTTGACCGCGAGGTATCCCTCGTCGTGGGCGTTGGGCGCGATTACCAGCGGGATGCGGCCTTCGACCGCGACTCCCTCGGCCCGGAGCTTGGTTATCTTGTCGGGGTTGTTCGTGAGCAGCCGCAGGGACTCGATCTTGAGCAGGCCCAGGATTTTGGCGGCCACCTTGTAGTCCCTCGCCTCGTCGGGGAAGCCGAGGTAGAGGTTGGCCTCGACCGTGTCCAGCCCCAGCTCCTGGAGTCTGTAAGCCTTGATTTTATTGAGCAGGCCGATGCCCCGGCCCTCCTGCTTGAGGTATACGACCGCTCCGCATTCCTGCGTCGCCACGAAGCGCAGGGAGTCCTCGAGCTGGTCGCGGCAGTCGCAGCGCAGCGAGCCGAGGACGTCTCCCGTATGGCACTCGGAATGGACCCGGACCGGGACGTCCCTCTTTCCCGCCACGTCCCCGTGGACCATGGCGGTATGCTCCTTGTCCTCCCGCGCGTCGTAGAAGCCGTAGAGCTCGAAGGAGCCGAAGCGGGACGGCAGGTGGGCGTGCGCCACGAGCTGAACGCAGAAATCCTCGTCGGCGCAATATTTGCCCGCGCCCGCGCAATAATGCTCGTCGGTCGAATAATCGGGGACGCCGGAAAGCTTGGCCTTCAGCTCGGCGAGTTCGATGGTCTTGCCGCAATCCTCGGTCAGGCATTCTCTCGTGAGTTTCGCCGTCGATGCTTCATCCATGTATATATTCCCCTTTCCGACTGCTTTAAGGTACTACTCCGGCCTTTACGAGGGAAGCCGCCGCCCCCCTTAATTACCCGGCCTCTTGACTCGGGGGGGGCGCGCGTGCATAATCTCAAATCGCTACGTGAAGGAGAGCTACAGTGCCCTGTGGTAGGAAGCGAAAGCTCAAGAAGATAGCGACGCATAAGCGCAAGAAGAAGAAGAGAAGAAACAGACACAAGACGAGAGCCTAAAGTCGCTATCCTTATAGGCTCGGACGAGGCCGCTTCCCCACGGAAGCGGCTTCTTTTTTGGCCCTTCGCCGTCCCGGCCCGATGCCCGTCCCATCGGTTCCGATTTAATACTTGTTTCATCGGGGTGAATCAGCTACCATCATCAGCCATGGGTCGCGGCATCGACGTCTACCAGCTCATACGGTCATTCGCGCATCGCAACAACCTCAGCGAGCTCGATTACAAGACCTTCGCCCAAGCCATACAGCGGCAGGCTCGCCTTTCCGACCAGTCCGAGCCCGTGTTCCGCGACCTCTCCCTCAACCCCGACACCGTCCTCGTCCCGCGGCTTTTCCTGCTTTCCAAGGAAAAGAAGCTGGTCCTCCAGAGCGTCGGCAATGAGATCCGATCCATCGTCCTGCCCGAATACTTCGCCGAGGCCTTTTTCCTGGAATACAGGCGCATGGACGAGAGCCCGGACGTACCCTTCCCCGACGAGGACTCCCTGAAGATCGCGGTGCCCGGCGACTGGATCCAGAGCATCGCCGTCGATACCGACCTCGGCACCGTCTCCGACGAGGCGGGCGAGGGCCAGGATAAGGCCTCGGAGAGGCGCGTCCCCCTCTACCGCGTCACCTTCCCCGACGGAGTGAAGCCTCTCGTCGTCCCCTCGTCCTTCGTCCCCGAGAAGCTCCTCGAGTACGCCGTCCTCAAGCTCAGGCAGTACCTGCGCAAGGGCGCCAATAAAGAATACATGTACAACAAGCTGGTCAACGCCTTCCCGGGCAAGGAAGGCCAGCTCAAGGACGCCATGAGCGCCGTCCTCACGAGGCCCCTGGAGGCGGTGAAGGGAATCGTCCGCTCCGACTCGGACTTTACCTATCCCTTCTGGGCCTACTTCGTCAGCGCGATCAAGAAGGACCTCGACAAGAAGAAGGACAAGACTCCGGAGGATTGGTCATATCACCAGTCGGCGATACTCTGCGAATTCTTCGTCAACCATTATAAGGGCAAGGCGCAGCGGCTCCAGGACCTGGAGGCGGCGATGAAGTCCCTCGACCTGAGCATCCGCAAGCCGCCCTATCATTTCACCCTCGACGAGATCCTCGCATTCCGCGACGCGAAGGGAGCCTCCGTGCTGGGCAAGTTCGGCAAGGAGGAGCTCGAGGCGCGGATAAGGGATAAGAGCACCAAGGCCGAGGACGGCGCATTGCCGGAGTTCCTCCTCGTCTCTACGAGCGGCAGGCGCGCCTTCGTCGCCAAGGACAAGGCCCTCCTCCTCGCGGTCAGGCTCATCTCCGAGGCCCGCTCCGAGCTCCGATCCAGGCTGCTGGACCAATGGAAGCGCCTGCTCGAGGACTTCCGCTCGAACGCGGCGATGGAGAACGACGATGCCTTCCTCTCCGAGCTCGTCGCCCAGGTCGAGACCCGCTTTCCCCTGCTAGACGCCCTCATACGCGACCGCCTCCTCCCACTCGTCCGCGACGAGGCCGCGGCCCGGGGGGACCTGCCTCCCGACGTCGGCCGGATGTTCTACAAGGACGACCTCGTGCCCCTCGACGAGCTCCTCGAGCTGTCCCGCAGGTCCCTCCTTGTCGACGCCAAGATGCTGATGCCTTTCTGGTACTCGGTCCCGATACTCTCCTGGCTCGCCCGCCTCGTGCACCGCATCACCCAGGGCCGCGCCGAAAGGGCGGCCGAGAGGTCCCAGGCCGCGCGGGAGGCCCTCGAGGAGGCGCAGAGCAAGGGCAGGGCGGCGAAGGGCCATCGGGGCCAGACCGCGAAGGAAAGGCGGGCGGAGTTCGAGGCCGCTGCGAATCGCATCGCCACCGAACTCCTGCCCCAGGGCTACGGCCTCGAGGAATACCTCCGGGACCTCGAGGGCCGCTGGAATACCCTCTTGAATCCCGAGGCCAAGCGGAACCTCACCTACGACGTCGATTGCCTCGCGCGCGACTACCTTCGCGGCGTCCTCCGGAATATGGGAACCAGCACCTTCACCACCGAACGGGTAAAGAATCTCGGCTCGAGCCTCGCCGATTCGCCGACCTTGCTGAAGATCAAGAATCACCAGGCCCTCGAGCTATATATACAGCTGTATATGGTCAAGGTCCTCGGAGCGAGGATTGAGAACGAATAAGTTCCACGCGATTTCCTTGTTTCAATAGACGAAACGGCCTTTCGAATATTGTATTTTCTTCTTGTCCGATCGAAACTCGATGCTATAATTCAGGGGATGTCCAGGAATATCCTCGTAATCAACCCCGGCTCGACGTCGACAAAGATAGCTGTATACGAGGATGGAACTGAACTCTTCAGCGAGAACGAGGCTATGTCCTGCGAGGTCGTTTCCGGTTTCGGCACGATGCACGCGCAGCTGGGCTTTCGCGAGAGACAGATCCGTTCCGGGCTCGAGCGCCGAGGCTACGACCTGGGCCGGCTGTCCGTCATCGTCGGAAGGGGAGGGCTGCTCAGGCCCCTTCCGGGCGGCATCTATCGCGTCGGCCCCGCCATGCTGGAGGATCTCGCGACCGCTCGCTACGGCGAGCACGCGAGCAACCTCGGCGCCTTCCTCGCCGACCGGATCGCCGCTCCCCTCGGCATCGCCGCCTACATCGTCGACCCGGTGGTCGTCGACGAACTCTCGGACGTCGCGCGAGTCATGGGGCACGCGTTCTTCAAGAAGCGGTCGATTTTCCACGCCCTGAACCAGAAGGCGGTCGCTAGGCGCTGGTGCCGCGAAGCCGGCCGGGCCTACGAGGAGTCGAGGCTCATCGTGGCCCACATGGGGGGTGGCGTCTCCGTGGGCCTCCACCTGGAGGGGCGGGTAGTCGACGTGAACAACGCCCTCGACGGAGAGGGTCCGTTCAGCGCCGAGCGCTCCGGCACCCTTCCGGCGGGGGACCTCGCCAGGCTCTGCTTTTCCGGCACGCACGCGCTGCGCGAGGTGCTGGCGATGATAAACGGGAAGGGAGGGCTCGTGAGCCTCGCCGGCACGAACGACCTCCGCGTCCTGGCGGAACGCATAAAATCGGGCGACGCCGGGGCCGAGCTCCATTTCCGCGCCTTCGCCTACGGCGTCGCCAAGGCGATAGGCGGCCTCGCAGCTGCCGCCTCGGGCAGGGTGGACGCCATCATCCTCACCGGGGGGATTGCTTTTTCTACGGACATGATGACAAATATTGAGAAAATGTGCAACTTCATCGCGCCCGTAATCGTCTATCCTGGCGAGGGCGAGCTCGATGCCCTCGCCCTCGCGGGCGAGCGAGTCCTGTCCGGCGAAGCGACGGTTTCGGAGTATTAGCCGAAGGAGTTCCTTAGTGAAGACGATGGCCGAGATGATCGATGCCGCGAGGAAATCGGGCCGCAAGCGGGTAGCCGTGGCGGCCGCTCAGGACGCTTCGGCCCTCGAGGCGGCGGTCGACTCCTGGGCCAACGGCCTCGCCGAGCCGGTGCTCATCGGGGACCTGCCCGCCATCGAGGCCCTGGCCGCCGATCTGGGCTTGGACCTGTCGCGCTTCGAGCGCATACAGGCCAAGGATCCCGCGGCCGCCGCTGCCGAGGCCGTGCGGCTCGTGCGGACGGGCGACGCCGACGTCCTCATGAAGGGACTCGTCGACACCTCGGTCCTGCTGAAGGCCGCCTTCAACAAGGAAACCGGCATCAACGGGGGCGCGCTCGCGAGCCACGTCGCCGTCATGGAGGTCGCCTCGTACCACAAGCTGCTCTTCGTCACCGACGCCGCCATCAACATAGCCCCCGACCTCTCCGTGAAGATCTCCATCATCTCCAACGCCGCCCGCGCGGCCCGGGCCCTCGGCGTCGTACTTCCGAAGGTGGCCCTGCTCGCCGCCGTGGAGAAAGTCAACTTCGACAAGATGCCCTGCACGGTCGACGCGGCGATCCTCTCGCAGATGTGCCGCAGGGGCCAGCTGGGCGGCTGCCTCGTCGACGGTCCCCTCGCCCTGGACAACGCGATCAGCTACGAGAGCGCGCGCATAAAGAATATAAGCTCGGACGTGGCGGGAGACGCGGACATCCTCGTCGCCCCCGATATCGAGGCGGGCAACATCCTGTACAAGTGCCTCCTCGACCTGGCCGGCGCCAAGGGAGCCGGCATCGTGATGGGGGCGGCGGCGCCGATAGTGCTCACGAGCAGGTCGGATACCGCGGAGACGAAGCTCGCCTCCATAGCCTTCGCGGCGCTGGCATCAAGGTAAAGGAGAGAATCGCATGGCGAACAAGGGTAAGCCGGTAATCGACAGGGAGCGCTGCAAGGGCTGCCTGCTCTGCGTCAGGTCCTGCCCGACCAAGGTGCTCGGGGCGGACCTCTCGCCCAATTCCTGGGGCTACTACCCCTCGAAGGCGGTCAACGAGGAGAAGTGCATAGCCTGCGGCAATTGCTACCAGGTTTGCCCCGACGCCGCCATCACCGTATACAGGCAGTAGGAGAGCTAACATGGCCGAAGAAAAACGCCTGATGAAGGGCAATGAGGCTATAGGCGAGGCCGCGATACGCGCGGGCTGCGACGCCTATTTCGGGTATCCGATCACGCCCCAGAACGAGCTGACCGCATATATGGCCAGGTACATGCTCGACTCCGGCAGGGTCTTCATACAGGCCGAGAGCGAGATCGCGGCGATGAGCATGGTCTACGGCGCGGCGGCGGCGGGGGGGCGGGCGATGACCTCCTCCTCGAGCCCTGGCGTGTCGCTCAAGCAGGAGGGCATCTCCTACGCCTGCGGCGCCGACATTCCCTGCGTCGTCGTCAACGTCGCCCGCGCCGGCCCGGGCCTGGGCGGGATATCGCCGGCCCAGGGCGATTACTTCCAGTCCACCCGGGGAGGCGGCCACGGGGACTACTACCACATCGTCCTAGCGCCCAAGAGCGTCCAGGAGGCGGCCGACCTCACCTACGAAGCCTTCGGCCTGGCGGAGAAGTGGCGAATGCCCGTGATGATCCTCGCCGACGGCCTCATCGGGCAGATGATGGAAGGGGTGGTCCTCCCCGCCGCCGTCGATCCCGGCGCGAGGCCTGACAGGCCCTGGTGCGCCGGCGGGCGCGCGGGCCTGGCCCGCGAGGCCAACCACGTCAGCTCCTGCATCCTCGATCCCGCCGGCCTCGAGGCGAGCGTCCGTGCCCGCTTCGAGCGCTACGAGAGGATAGCCGCGGAGCGGACGCGCTTCGAGGCGGTGAACGTCGAGAAGGCGGACCTGATCCTCGTAGCCTACGGCACCGCCGCCCGGGTCTGCCTGGGGGCGATCCAGGCCGCCGCGAAGGAGGGCCTCGAGCTCGGCCTGTTCAGGCCCATAAGCCTCTGGCCCTTCCCCAAGGACGAGCTCGCGCGCCTGGCCAAGGCCGGCAAGCGCTTCCTGACGGTGGAGATGAGCATGGGGCAGATGGTCGAGGACGTGCGCCTCGCCGTGAACGGGACGGTCGGCGGCGCCGTCGCCGCGGTCGACTTCTTCGGACGCTGCGGGGGAGTGATCCCCAGCGAGGAAGAGGTGCTGGCCGAAGCCAAGAGGATCGTCGACGCGATGAACGCGTCGACCGCCGAACCGCGTAGCGGTTCGGCGAGGAGATAGCTATGGAAGTAGTATACGGGCACCCCAAGAGCCTGAAGCCCATACAGACGAAATACTGCCCCGGCTGCGGGCACGGCGCGATCCACCGCCTCATCGCGGAGGCCGTGGACGAGCTGGGCGTCCAGGACAGGGCCATCATCATGAATCCCGTCGGCTGCTCGATCTGGGCCGACCTCTACTTCGACTTCGACTCGGTCCAGGTGCCGCACGGGCGCACGCCAGCGGGGGCCACGGGGGTCAAGCGGATGCGCCCCGACCACCTCGTGATCTGTTACCAGGGCGACGGCGACCTGGCGGCGATCGGCACGGCCGAGATAGTCCACGCCGCGAACCGCGGGGAGAAGTTCACGACGATATTCGTGAACAACGCGATCTACGGGATGACTGGCGGGCAGATGGCTCCGACCACCCTCGTCGGGCAGAAGGCGACCACCGCCCCGCACGGCCGCGATCCGGACGGCGCGGGGATGGGCTATCCCATCCGCGTCTCGGAAATGTTGGCCACGCTGGGCGGAACCAAGTACATAGCGAGGGGCTCGGTCGACTCGGCGATCAACGTCCGCAAGACCAAGCACTACATCAAGAGGGCCTTCGAGGCCCAGCTGCGCGGGATCGGCTTCACGATGGTGGAGATACTGTCCCCCTGCCCAACCAACTGGCAGATGAGCCCGCCCCAGGCGGCGGATTGGGTCGCGAGCGACATGATCCCCTTCTACCGCCTCGGCGAGATCAAGAACGAGCTCGTAGAGGGAGGCGGAGCATGACGGAACGGACCTTCATGGCGGGCTTCGGCGGCCAGGGCATAATCTCGCTGGGTATGCTCTGGGTGTATTGCGCGATGAAGGAGGGCCTCGAGGTCACCTTCTTCCCCTTCTACGGCGCCGAGAAGCGCGGCGGCATCGCGAGGGCCTCGGTCGTAGTCTCGAGCGCCGAGATCGCGAGCCCCCTCGTGACCTCCCCCGACTCGAGCATCGTGATGAACGAGGATTCCCTCCCCATCTGCGAGGGCGTCGCGCGGACCGGTAGCGTAATGCTGATCAACTCGAGCCTCGTCAAGTCCCGTCCCTCGCGGAAGGACCTGTGCGTGGTCGAGGTGCCCTGCGTCGAGCTCGCCGAGGAGATAGGCGACGCCAAGATCGCCAACATGGTGATGATGGGCGCCCTCTCCGCCGCCACGGGCGCGGTGATGCTGGATCACCTCGAGTCCGTGCTGAAGTCCTTCTTCCCGGAGACGAAGCACAAGTTCATCCCTTTGAACGTCCGCGCCATCGAAGCGGGTCAGATGGCGGTCGCCCAAAAGGTATCGGCTTAGCGGCAGTTCGACATGTATTCTCGCCGACGTGGGCGGGGCCTGTCGGCCGAAGGCCTCACCCCCCAAAGGATAGGGGGCGCGAGGCTGAGGCGATTCCGCCGCACCACGGCAATGCGTCAAGTGTCACATCCCTTGGCCGTTAAGGCGGTCGATCAATAAGTCAGCCTCGAGAGCGCGTAATCCGCAACACCAGAGAGGGGGTAGCGGAAGCCACCGGAGGTTTCGCGCAACGCGTTGTTGATTGCGCGAAACCGAGGAGGCTGGAGCGAGGGGGAGCAGGGATCGAGCATGCGAGGAATCCGCACGCGTTTGGAAATGCGCTCCCCCTTCAGGATATCTCGGCAACCAGCACCGTGATGTCGTCGGCCTGCGGCGCCGAGGCGACGAAGCCGCTGAGCTCCTGGTCGAGGTCGGCCAGGATGGCCTCGGCGCGCTTCATGCAGCGCGGGTAGAGGAATTTCCGGAGCTTCTCCTCGCCGTATCGCTCGCCGCGCTCGTTGCGGGCCTCGGTGAGGCCGTCCGAGTGCATGAAGAGCCTGAAATTCTTGGAGATGGGGAAGGCGGAGCCGCGGGGCTCGGCGAACTCGTTGATCCCGAGCGGCCAGAGGCCTGGGTTGACGATCTTGCCCTTGGTCTTGCCGCTCTCCTCATCGGAGTAGAAGGCGTACAGGGGAGGCATGCCGCAATTGAAGAACGTGGCCTCGCCGTGGGCTCGGTCGATGAAGACCATCGCCCCCGCGATGAAGATCTCCTCCGGCGTCTGGTCCATGACGACGGCGTTGAGGGCGTTCAGGATCGAGAGGGGCGAGAGGGCGTGGAGCGAGCCGCCGATTTTGAGCGTGGCGAAGAAGGAGCTCAGGATGCTCGTGAGGAGGGCCGCGGCCGTTCCCTTGCCGCATACGTCGAAGCAGGAGAGCAGCGAGAGCCCATCGTTGATGTCCATGCATTGCAGGTAGTCGCCGCCGACCTCGTGCGCCATGCGGACGTAGTTCTCCGCGCGGATGCCCGCGCTCTTGATCGAGTTCCTCGTCATGAGGAACTCTTGCATCTTCCGGGCCTTGTCGAGATCGACGTTCCGGATCTCGGCTATGTTACGGGAAAGGTCGGCGAAGGTGCCGATGCCGAAGAACCTGCCGTTCTCGAAGATCATGAAATCGTCGTAGAGCTTCTCCGGACCGCGGCCGAGCACGAGGCTCATGGCCTTCTCGCAGTTCTCCGAGGCGTCGATCGAGAAGGCCGTGCCGTCGAGGAAGCGATCGACGGGGGGATCGGTCACGGCCATCAGGGTCGTCCTCTTCTTCGCGAGCTCCTTCCTCTCGATCAGGCCGATGACGCCATGCTCGCCTTCGACCGGGAGGGAGCTCGATCCCGGCCTGGCGGCGAAGGCCGCCAGGGCCTCCGTGATGCCGAGCTTCCTGTTGATCGGCTCCTCGAACTTTGTGATATGGCCCACGTTGAGGATCGAGAACGAATCCAGGATCTTTTCGAGCCTGGCCGCGACGAAATCGCGAATCTCGTCGCCGTTGTACTGCTCGAGATCTTCCATGCCCACAATGGTCGACGCCGAGCGGAGGTCTGTCAAGCTTCGCGATTGCATGTGGACTAATCGGCTAAGGTATTCCTATAATCTTTCGGCGATGAAAAAGGCCTCGTGGATCCTCGCGATCGTGTTCGGACTCGCCTTCCTGGGCGCCACTCTCATGAACGCGACCCTCGTGAGCAGGGCTCGGGCCGCGCTGGCCAGCGCCTACCTGGGCGCTAGCCCTCCTCCGGGCGCGAAGGCGAAGAGCGCCCGCTTCCACCTGGTCGTGGTCCTGCCCGATACCGACGATTCCTTCTTCAGCGGCCTCCTCGAGGGCATCGCGCAGGCGGCGCCCGCGGCCGACGCGGCCGTCCAGGTGTTCCGGTACCCCGGTGCGGCCACGACCGAGGCCGACAGGTATTTCGAGATCGCGATGCGCGCCAAGGTCGACGGCTTGGTCATGTACGCGCCCCGGGACCTGCCGGGCGCCGCCTCCTCGACGGCCAGGGCGGCCGAGGCGGCACGCGACGGCATCGTATTCATCCCGGTCGGCACCGACGCGCCGGCGGGCGTAAAGGGGCCCTTCATCGGCTCGGGCTCCCTCCTCCAGGGCCTCGAGGGCGGGAAGCTTATCGGCAAGTCCCTCGGCGCAAGGGCCCGGGTCGGGGTCATCCTCTCGTCCACGGACATGGGGAGCGGCGAGGACGACCCTCTCTATCGGGGGGTGCGCGTGGCCCTGAGCTCCTACCCCGGGGCGAGGGTGATCTCGGTGGCCAAGGCCCAGCCGGGGATCCTCTCCGGTGAGGCCGTAGCCGAGTCGATGCTCCGCTCCTACCCCGCCGTGAACGCGATCGTCTGCTCGAGCGCCCGGGACACCGTCGGCGCGGCCCAGGTTCTCGTCGACCGCGGCGCGGTAGGCAAGGTCCTGATCATCGGAGCGGATAGGACGCCGGACATCCAGCGCTACCTAGACAAGGGAGTCGTGGCCGCCAGCGTCGTGAGGGACTCCAAGAGGATGGGGCAGGAGGCGGTCCGGGCCTTCTCGCGCATCAGGCAGGGCGGTCGAGCCGCCTGGCCGGTCGAGACGGGCGTCCTGGTCATCCAGATGAAGGAAGGCCAGCGATGATCCTGGGCACCGTCCGCGGCAAGATCATCGCCAACTCCGCCCTTATCCTCTTCATCCTGTCGCTCACGACGCTCTATTCGGGCTTCGCCTCCCTCGAGCTGACGCGCAGCGTCGAGCTGCTCTTCCGCAGCAACCAGAAGATGGAGAGCCTGCGCAATCTCCTGGCCTCCACGGAAGGATCGCTCGCGGGCTACCTGACCACCAAGAGCTCGGACTCCCTGAAGGACTACATACGCTTCTCGACGAGGCTCGCGGACGAGGCGAGGGGCTTGAACCGCGAGATCGTGCAGGACGAGTCCCTCCTCATGCAGCGGGACCTCGGCGGCCTCGTGGACAGCTACCTGGAGGATGCCGAGGCGAGCGTGGCCGCCAAGCGCGGCCGCGACGTGGCCGCCTACACGATGCGGTACGAGAGCTCGGAGGCGTCGGCCGAGCTCTCGCGCTTCCTCATCGAGAAGATAGACGGCATCTTCCTATCGAGTTCCCTGACGGCCTACTCGGGCTTCAGCACGCAGATCTCCGCCGTAATCCTGTCCAACGCGGCCTTGGTCGTGGCGGCCAACCTCCTCGGGCTGATGCTGCTCGTGCGCTATTCCTACAAGCTCACCGGCCCCATCTCGCGGCTCGCCGAGGCGGCGAGGGCGGTGGGCCGGGGGGAGTACGGCTACGAGCTGCACGTCCCGGATTCGGCGGACGAGGTCGGCACGATGACCGCGGCCTTCACGGGCATGCGCGAGAGCGTCCGCCTGGCCTTCGAGGAGCTCAAGTCCAAGGCCGAGGTCGAGAGGAGGCTCATGGAGGAGCGCATGCGGGTGCTCGAGCTCGACCATAGGCTCAAGGACGCCGAGCTCCTCGCGTTGCAGACGCAGATCAACCCGCACTTCCTGTTCAACACCCTGGCGGCGGGGATGCAGCTGGCGCTCACGGAGGACGCGGACAGGACGGCCGATTTCCTGGACAACCTCGCGGCCTTCATCCGCTACGTCCTCAAGCCGCCGGCCCGGTCGGTGCGGGTCTCCGACGAGATCGAGTGCATCGAGCGCTATATATGGCTCCTGAGGCTGCGTTTCGGCGAGCGCTACCGCTTCCTGGTCACGGTGGACGAGGCCGCGCTCTCCGTGGAGACGCCCGCCCTCCTCCTCCAGCCACTCGTCGAGAACGCCGTGGCCCACGGTCTTCGCGACCGCGAGGAGGGAGGCGAGGTGCGCGTGTCGGTGAGGCTCGAGGGCGAGGTCGCCCTCCTGTCCGTGGAGGATTCGGGCGAGGGCATGAGCCGCGACGAGATCGAGCGGGTCATGCGCGAGGGGTCGGGGGACGAGGGGGCCGGAGGCGGGGCGCCGCTCTGGGAGGGCGGCATCGGCCTGCGCAGCGTGATCAGGCGCGTCTCGCTGGCGACGGGCGGGAGGGGCCGGGTGGAGATCGAGAGCGAGCCGGGCGCCGGGACGGGCGTGCGCATCTACCTGCCCGCGAGGGGCGTCGGATGATTCGCATCCTCGTGGTCGACGACGAGAGGCCCGTCGTGGAGGGCATCGCGCATATCGTGCGCAGGGACCTGGGGGAGGAATTCGAGATAGCCGGATCGGCCTCGTCGGGCAGGGAAGCCATCGAGAAGGCCGCCCTCCTGTCGCCCGACCTGATCCTCATGGACGTCCGCATGCCCGGCATCTCGGGGTTGGACGCGATCCGCGAGATCCGGCGCAGGGGCTCGCTCTCAGCCTTTATCCTGATCACCGCCTACGAGCGCTTCGACATCGCCAGGGAGGCGGTGGAGCTCGGCGTGCTAGACTACCTCCTCAAACCCGTGGCCAAGGACAAGCTGGCCTTCTCGCTGCGAGAGGCAGCGCTCCTCCTGGCGGGGAGAGGAGAGGTCGAGCGGCGGGAGATCGAGCACCGCGAGCGGGAGGAGAGGATGCGCGCGTTCGTCGAGGCGGCCTTTCTCCAAGGCCTCATGCTCGGCGAGCGCTCCGGCCCGGAGCTCGAGAAGTACCGCTCCGCCCTCGGGATTCCCGAGCCCTGGGCCGCCGCGGCCGCTGCGGCCATCCTGTCCCCGCTGGGAGTGCTCGACCCGGCGGCCGAGGCGCGCGAGGCCTACGAGGGGCTTCGCGGCACCATCCGCTACAAGACCAAGGCCCTGGTCGGACCGCTCGTCTCCGGGCTCTGCGCGATCCTCCTTCCCCTCCGCGACGAGGCCGAGGGCCCGGCCATGCAGGCGGAACTCCGGGCCGTGATAGAGGCGGCCCACGGGAGCGAGCTCGCGCGGGGCCGGCTCAGGCTCGGCTTCGGCGGGGCGCGCCCCCTTCCCGAGGCCGCGTCCTCCTGGTCCGAGGCGCTGGCCGGACTCCTCGCGGGCGCCTCCGCGGCCGGAAGCCCCGCCTCGGAGGGGCCGCGCGAAGGCGTGAATTTCGAGGACGACGAGGCCTTCCTGGAAGCCCTGCTCGCGTCCTCGCCGGAGAGGGCGAGCCTGGCGCTCGAGCGGCTGCTTGGGCCGCTGAAGGGCCTTCCCTCGGTCGCTCCGGGCGAGGCCTACCGCTTCATCGCCCTCTTCGGCGCGGCGATCCGCTCCCTGCGCGGCAGTGGGCTCATGAACGAGGCCGAGGTCCGCGCGGCGATGGACTTCGAGGACCTGCGCATGGCGGCGAGCGGGGACCTGCTCGCCCTCGCCCTTCGCGGCCGCTTTTCCGCGCTCGCTGCCGCGGCCGGGAGGGAGGGCCGGCGCTCGCTTCCCCTCAGGGCGGCGATAGACCGCATCAAGGAGGCCTTCGGCCGGCCGATCAGCCTCGAATCGGTGGCCGACGAGCTGGGAATCCCGCCGGGAAGGCTGTCGAGGCTCTTCATCGAGGAGACCGGCAAGGGCTTCTCGGATTTCCTCATCGACTACCGCATCGAGAGGGCGAAGGAGCTGCTTTCCCTTCCCGACGCCTCGATCAAGCAGGTCAGCGCGGCCTGCGGATACCCCGATCCCAACTACTTCTCCCGCCTCTTCAAGAAGGCGACGGGACTCACGCCGAGCAATTTCTCTTCCGACGCTAAGGAGGCTAACGATGGGAATGGCTGAACGGCGATCGACGAGGGCCGCGGCGGCGCTCGTCGCCCTCGTCCTCCTGGCGGCGCTCTCGCTCGCGGGCTGCCGCCCCGCGCGGCACAAGCTCCTCCCCGGCAAGGCTCCCGTCATCGGCTTCTCGATGGACTCCCTGGTCGTGGAGCGCTGGCAGCGGGACCTCGACGTCTTCACGCGCGCCGCGCACGAGTTGGGCGCCGAGATCATCCTGGAGGTAGCCGACCAGGACCCCGTCGTGCAGGAGAAGCAGGTCCGCGAGCTCGCGGACAGGGGCATAGACGTCCTGGTCATCGTGCCCAACGACGCCGACAAGCTCTCGGCGGCGGTCAGGGAGGTGAAGGCTCGGGGACTGCCGGTCCTGAGCTACGACCGGCTCGTGCGCAAGGCGGGCGTGGACCTCTACCTCTCCTTCGACAACGAGAAGGTCGGCAGCCTTATGGCCGAGACCCTGGCCCGAGCCCGGCCCTCGGGCTCTTACGTCGTCATCAACGGGGCGCGCAACGACTACAACGCCATCATGCTCAACACCGGCATACACAGGGTGCTCGACCCCATGGTCGCCTCGGGGAAGATTAGGATCGTCTCGGAGATCTGGCCGAGCTTCTGGGACTCGGACGAGGTAAGGGCTGACATGGAGAACGTCGTGGCGAGCGAGCGGGGCATCGACGCGGTCATCGCCGGGAACGACATGCTCGCGGAGGCCGTGATCAGCGTGCTGGCGGAGTCGAGGCTCACCGCCATCGTGGCGGGCCAGGACGCGGACCTGGCCGCCTGCCAGCGCATCGCCGAGGGCTCGCAGTTCGCGACCGTCTACAAGCCGATAGACAGGCTCGCCCTCAAGGCGGCGGGCTTCGCGGTCATGCTCGCCAAGGGCGAGAGCGTCGAGACGGACTCTACCATAGACGACGGCCTGGGCAAGGTGCCCTACGTCCGCCTCGAGCCTATTCCCGTCGTCAAGGAGACCCTCGAATCCACCGTGATCAAGGATTCCTTCCATACGGCGAGCGAGGTCTACCGCAACGTCAAGCGGTGATAAAACCCTCGCCTGGACTTTGCCCGCGCCGGCGCTTCGCAGAGTGCTAGGGCTCCCGCCTGGGCCGGTCGAGGGGCGATAGTGCGGACCTTCGGCCTTTTTTTCCCGATGACCTTTCGAGGAATGAGGCTCAGAATCGCCTCGTGCGCGGCTATCCGCCGCGCGAATTATCCTCAGGAGGTATTTCATGAAACGCGCTTCTATCTTATTGTCGGCCCTTCTCGCCGTCCTCGGGTCCATGGCCTTCGCCCAGGTCCAGGTCGGCGTCATCCTTCCGACGAAGGACGAGCCCCGCTGGATCCAGGACCAGACCAGGTTCGAGGCCGCCTTCAAGACCGCCGGCATCCCCACCCAGATCCTCTTCTCCCAGGGCAACACCGCCACCGAGAAGGCGAACGTCGAGTCCCTGATCTCCGCCGGAGCCAAGGTAATAGTGATCTGCCCGCAGGACGGGGCCGGCGCCGCCGCCGCCGCCGACGAGGCCCGCGCGGCCGGGGTCAAGGTCATCTCCTACGACCGCCTGATCATGGGCACCGCGTCGGTCGACTATTACGTGACCTTCGACAGCTTCGCCGTCGGCGCCGCCTGGGGCCAGTTCCTCGTGAGCAAGGCCACCGGCAAGGCCAACAACCTCTACCTCTATGCCGGCGCCGCTTCCGACAACAACGCCTTCATCTTCTTCAACGGCGCTTGGAGCGTCCTCCAGCCCAAGATCGCCGACGGCACCTTCGTCATCAAGAACTCCGACAAGGCCGTCGCCGTGATGAAGAAGGCCACGCTTACCCGCGACGAGGAAGCCGCCATCATCGGCCAGGTCACCACGAACTGGTCATTCGGCGACGCGAAGAACAAGGCCGAGGCCAATCTCACCTCCGCCAAGAAGGCCGACAAGGGCACGGTATTCATCGAAGCCCCGAACGACGGCACCGCCCGCGCCATCGCCGACGCCTTCCGCACGGACAAGGACGTCAAGAAGTACTACATCACCGGCCAGGACGCCGAAGTCGCCTCGGTCCAGTACGTGATCGACGGCAAGCAGTCCATGACCGTCCTCAAGGACGTCCGCACGCTGGTCGCCGACGCCATCGCCGCGGCCGTAGCCTACGCCAAGGGCGGCGCGCCCGCGCAGACCACGACCTACGACAACGGCAAGATCAAGGTTCCCGCCAAGCCCTCCGCCATCGTCACGGTGACCAAGGAGAACGCGAAGGCCGCGATCGTCGATTCCGGCTACTATCCCTCCAGCTACTTCTCCGGTCTCTAATTTCCCCTAGCGGCCGGCCGC
>JANXYQ010000025.1 GCA_025355995.1 Spirochaetaceae bacterium
CCGCCCAGGCCGGCCCCGGCGCCGCAAATTCCCCCGCAATATCCTCCGCAATACCAACAGCCGCTCTATCAGCCTCAACCTCAACCGCGGCCCTTCCCTCAATACCAGGCGCCGATCCAGCCTCAATACCAGGCCCAACCCCAGCCGCCTCAACCGCAGTACCAGCCGCCTCAACCCCAGCCTCGGTACCAACCGCCGCCTCAACAACTGCAGGAACCGCCGCAGTACGAGCCCGAGGAGCCGCCCCAGCTAGCGCCCGAAGCGCCGCTGGCCCCGTCCGAGGCCCCGCCTCAGCCGGAACGACTCGACGAGGAATCCGCGGGCGACGAGAACGGCATCGAGGAGTTCGAGCCGCTGGACCTGGTATCCGACGAGGAGCCGCCTTTCGAGCAGGACCCGACTTTCGATGAGGAACCCGAGTATATCGATGAGCCGCTCGGGGAAGAGGCGGCCCCCGGTTCCGAGGAGGGATCGGCGCCCGAGGAAGGGGCGGAGGCTCCGTCCGCTGAGGAGCAGGAGTACGTCGCGGAGCCGGATCTCGGCGCGGACGAGCCCGGTGCCGCTAGTCCCGGTGCCGCGAGCCCCGGCGCCAAGGATTCGGGAGCGCAGGAGGAGCCTCTGCTCGGCGAGCCGACCGCGCGCCTGCTCGAGTACTTGAAGGGGCTTGCCGACGATCTCCCTCCCGACAAGAAGAAGGAGTTCGACGTAGCCGGGTTCAGGGACAAGATAGACGACCTGATCGGAAAGATTAAGCGCGAGGCCGAGCGCTCGAAGCTGCCGCCTCCGACGCTGCCCCGGGAGGAAGGCGTCGGCCTGCTGTCCTCGGGCGAGGCGAAGCTCGCGGCCGATCCGAGGCGGTCGCCCCTGGGGCGGCGCGCGGGGACCGAGCGCCGCGAGTCGGAGGAGCGGAGGTCGGCGAGGGAGAGGCGCGAGAGGGACGATAGGCGTGCGGCGGACGAGCGGCGCGCGAGCTCGAATCGCCGCGACAGCGAGAGGCGCGGGCCGATTCCCTCCATCGACCTCAGTGAGCCCATTACCAGGGAGACGGCGCCCGTGACGGTAGCCGCGGACGGCACTCCGACCGAGATCGCGGGAATGGCCATCTCGCCTCGAATGGCGAAGCTTATCCAGATGATGAGGCGGGAGAAAAACGATGGCAGATAGCGACGGCGCGAGGCGCGTGCGCGAATACGTGGGCGGGATGCCGAGCCTTCCCACCACGGTGTCCAAGGTACTCGAGGTGTGCAACAACCCGAAGACGAGCCCGGTGGACCTGGACCGCGTGATCCAGCTCGACCCCGTGCTCATGGGGCGCGTGCTCAAGCTCATTAACTCGGCCTATTACAGCATGGGGACCCAGGTAACCAGCATAGTGCGCGCGATAATAATGCTCGGCGTGAACACGGTTAAGAACCTCGCGCTCTCCAGTGCCGTCCTCGACCGGGTCTCGAGCAAGAAGGATTTCCGTGCCCTCAACATGGACGGGTTCTGGCGGCACTCCCTCTGCGTCGGGGTCACGGCCAAGCTCATCGCGAAGCGGCGGGGCATAGACCCCAAGGGCGTGGAGGAGTACTTCGCCTCCGGCCTGCTGCACGACATTGGCAAGATTCCGCTCAACACCGCCCTCGCGGACGAGTACGTCCGCACCATGTCCTTGGCGGACCGGGAACGGATCTCGCTCGTCGCCTCCGAGCGGCGGGAGCTCGGCATAGATCACTGCGAGGCGGGGGGAGTCGTCGCCGAGAATTGGAAGCTGACCGGTGCGATAGCCGATACCGTCCGATGGCACCACAACCTCGAGGAGTACTCTGGCGAGTACGGCGACGTGCTCAGGACTGTCGCCGTCGCCGACTTCTTCGCGAATCGCGAGGGCATTGGCTTTTCCGGAAACCGCTATCCCGACAAGGTCTCCCCCGAGACCTTCAGCCTGCTCGGCATCGAGAAGTCCGTGCTCGAGGAGCTCGAGGAGCCCGTCATCGCCGAGATCGAGAAGGCCAAGGTCTTCCTGAAGCTCGGAGGCTAGGTATGTTCACCGTCACCATCTGGGGCGACCGCGGCTCGATGCCGACTCCCGGCCCCGATACGGCCCTCTTCGGGGGCAATACTGCCTGCATAGAGGTACGCTGCGGGAATCGCCTCATCATCATCGACGCCGGCTCGGGCATCAGGCCCCTCGGCGAGAAGCTCATGCGGGAGGATATCAAGAAGGGGCCGATCTCGGCCGACCTCTTCATAACGCACACGCACTGGGACCACATCATGGGCTTCCCCATGTTCACGCCCATCTACGTCCCGGGTACCAAGCTCCACCTGCGAGGCCCCATAAGCTATGAGGACGACAGCCTCGAGAAGGTCATCGGCACCCAGCTCTCCTACCGCTATTGGCCCGTGAGGCAGGACGAGCTCGCCGCCAAGATCGAGTACGAGCAGATCAAGGAGACGACGATCGACCTCGGCGACGGCATCTACGTGACGACGAAGTACTTAAACCATCCCATACTCTGCCTGGGCTACCGGATCGAGTACGAGGGCAAGTCCTTCGTCACGGCCTACGACAACGAGCCCTTCCGCAACGTCTTCCCCACCGACCCCGGCGACCCTAGCTACGACGAGTACGCCTCCGTCGAAGGCGAGAAGGCGGCCGCCGAGGAGAACGAGAAGGTCCTTCGATTCAGCGCCCTGGCCGACCTCCTCGTTCACGACACGCAGTACACAGCCAAGGAATACTTCAAGGGCAAGATAGGCTTCGGCCACACGTCCTACGAATACGCCATCAACGCCTGCCACAAGGCCCGCGTGAAGCGCCTCGTGATGTTCCACCACGACCCCAACCGGACCGACGCCGAGCTTCAGGAGCTCGAGCTTTTCTACCAGGGGAAGCTCGAGGGCAGGACGACGCTCAAGATCGAGATGGCCAGGGAAGGTCGAAGCTTCATCCTTTAGTCTCGCGAAGAGGACTGACGAATGAAGAAAAATCGGAAAGGCGGACCCCCGAAGAAGGCGAGCTGCTATGCGGGAGCCGTCCGCTCCCTGCCCATCCTGGGACTCTCCTGGGTCGGATCGCTCCTTCTCGCTGCCCCGGCCTCGCTCTGCCCGAGCTTCACCGCTTACTACGCCGCCTATCTCGCGGCGACCCTCGGCCTCGCTGCCGGCGCCTTGGCCTTCTTGTACGCGATATACAGGAAGGGCCGGATCGCCCTCCATCCCGCCTTCAAGAAATTCCTCGGCTACGGCCTCGTCCTGCATTACGCCGCGGCCTCGCTCCCGCGCGTCGACTGGGCCGAGTCGGGGCTGATAAGCGCGGGACGCGTCGCCTACCTCTTCGTCCTCTCGATGATCTGCCTCGCCGCGGGCCTCGCCTGCTTCGTCGCCTCCGGGCGGCCCGCCGCCTACGCCGGCCTCGGCTTGATCGAAGACCGCGAGGTCCGCGACGCGGCCCTGCGGAAGAAGCGCCGCGCCGAGCGCAAGGCGAAGGGCTTGATCCGCGGGACGCTCGACTGGATCGACGCCCTCGGCTTCGCGGCGATACTTGTCATCCTCCTCCAGACCTTTATTTTCCAGCTCTACGAGATTCCTTCCGAATCGATGGTTCCCGCCTTCCTCAAGAAGGACAGGCCCTTCATGTCGAAGCTCGATGCTGGCCCCGTCCTGCCACTCACCGATTGGCGCCTACCCATCCTCCGGCTGCCGAAACGGGGCGATGTCGTCACACTGTCCAATCCCCGTTATCCCGAGAACCAGGGCGTCAACCTCAGGAAGTACCTCTCGCGCTTCGTGTCCATGCTCACTTTCACGATCGTGAACATAGACAAGTACCTGCCCGACGGTTCGATCAAAAACGATCCCCTCGTCAAGCGGATAGTCGGGCTTCCCGGCGAGAAGCTGATGATGGTTGACGATGTTCTTTACTCCAAGCGAAGGGGCGACGTTGACTTTATGCCGGTGGCAGAGGATATCGCCTGGGCCAGCATCGATCTCTGGAAGCTCGATCCCGAGAAGAAATCTCATATCGATGTCCTGCCCATCGACGAGAAGCACCGAGCTATCTTGAGGGCTTGGGACGAAAGAAAAAGGTCAGCTGATCCGGCGGCACTTTCCGCTTCCATCGCCGCCTCGGCTAGGCTCATCGCGTCCAAGGCTTCAGCCGCAAAGGCGGATGCCTTCATCAAGGAACTCGAGAGGATGCGTCCCGATGCCTACCGCGGGATCGCCGATAGCCGTCTCTCCTTCGAGAAGGGCGATGGGGTCGGAGGGAATCCCTTGGCCGCCGCGGGAACCCGCGCCAACGATCTCGCGATCGCGCTGGCAGTCGGACCTTCGCCTAAGGTACGCGTGGCCCTTGCGGAATATGCCGCGGTAGGGGGAGCCTTGGTTCCCGCTGCCGACGCCTACACTCGGGGCGGCCGCATGCTAAACCTGCTTATCAAGGACAACTTCCTCGCGCGCGTCGCCCGCGAGGAAGGGCTAATCGCGAATGGAGTTTCGATCGACGAGCTTTCCAAGGATGCGGATCTAGGCGCGCTGAATTCCGAAGGCAGCGAGCTCGATTACTACGTCAATGGCCCTTACGCAGGTTATGACGCGCGAAATTTCCCCGAATTTCCCGCGGGCGACTCCTATCTCGGACCTGAGCAATATTTCGCGATGGGCGATAACAGGTATAACTCCATGGACTTCCGATATCGAAGCTCCGAGGTCAAGAACAAACCCCTGGATCCGGCCGACCCCGCCTCCGTAATGTACGGCTCTTTCGTCGATCCCTTCGCGCTGGACCTGCGCTTCATCGAAGGCTACGCCCTGTTCAGGGTTTGGCCTCCCTCGCGGATTGGCGCCATACGCTAGCCTCGCCGGCGGCTTGACCGCCATAGCCCCCCATGAGGATACTTGAGCAAATGAGCACTACGAAAAAAAACAGCGCCCCGACCAGCGCTCACGCCGGCTTCGCCCGCGTCCTGCCCTTCCTCGCGTTCGCTTGGATCGGGCTGCTGATCGCCACCGCGATCGCCACGCTCTGCCCCAGGTTCTCGGCCTTCTATGCCGTCTATCTCGCCGTCACCCTCGGCCTGGCCGGAGGCGCCCTCGCCTTCCTGGACGCGATCTACCGCAGGGGCAGGGCGAGCCTCCATCCGGCCTTCAAGAAATTCCTCGGCTACGGCCTCGTGCTGCACTACGCCGCCGCCGCCCTGCCCCGCGTGGATTGGGCGGGAGACGGGACGATCGGCCAGGGTCGAGTGACGTACCTGTTCGTACTGGCCATCATCTGCCTCGTGGCGGGACTCGCCCTCTTCGTCGCCTCTGGCCGGCCCGCCGCCTACGCGGGCCTCGGCCTCATCACGGACGAGGAAGCGAGGGACAAGGCGCTGCGCAAGAAGCGCTTCGCCGAGGATCGAAAGAAGGGCCTCCTCCACGGTACCCTCGAATGGGTCGACGCCCTCGGCTTCGCCGCGATACTCGTCATCGTCATCAATACTTTCGTCTTCCAGCTCTACGAGATACCCTCCGAATCGATGGTGCCCGCCTTCCTCATGAAGGACAGGCCCTTCACCGGCAAGCTGCAGGCGGGTCCTCGCGTACCGCTGACGGATTGGCGCCTGCCCTTCCTGAGGCAGCCCAAGCGCGGCGACATCATCACGCTGGCCAACCCCCGCTATCCCGAGAACCAGAGCGTCAATCTCAAGAAGTACCTCTCCCAGCTCGTATCCATGGTCACCTTCACGGCCGTCAATATCGACAAGTACCTGCCGGACGGCTCCATCAAAGCCGATCCCCTCGTCAAGCGGATCGTCGGGGAGCCCGGCGAGAGGCTCATGATGATAGACGACGTCCTGTACGCCAAGCGCGCCGGCGAGCAGGCCTTCGCGCCGGTCGAGGCGGACAAGGCCTGGGCGAACGTCGACCTTTGGAAGCTCGACCCGGTCAAGCGGTCGCACGTCGAGCTGCTCCCCATCGACGAGAAGCAGCGGTCGACCCTGAGCGCCTGGGACGCGAGGAGGAAGTCGGCCGATACCGCCTTCCTCGCCGCGTCGATTTCGGCCTCGGCACGCGCCCTCCTCGCCAAGGCTTCCGCCCCCAAGGCCGAGGCTTTCATGAAAGACCTCGAGAAAAAAAGGCCCAATGTCTACCAGGTCATCGCGGCCGATCGCGCCGGCTTCGAGAAAGACGACGCCTCCGGCGTCAACCCGATCGCCGCCGCGGGCACCAGGGCCGACGATTTCGCCATAGCCCTCGAGGCGGCGTCCTCGCCTAAATTCCGCGCCGCGATCGCCGCCTACGCGGCGGCCTCAGCGGCCTCGGTCCCCGCGGCGGACGCCTACTCGAGGGGCGGCCGGGCGCTCAACCTGCTGATAAAGGACAATCTCCTGATGCGCGCGGCGCGCGAGGCCCAGCTGATCGCCGACGGCCTCGTCTTCGACGCTCTGCGCAACGACCCCGAGCTCTCCTCCCTCAACAAGGAAGGCGGCGAGCTCGATTATTACGTCAACGGGCAGTACGCCGGGCTCTACGACGAGCGCAACTTCCCTCCCTTCCCGACCGGCGACGAATACCTGGGCCCGCATCAGTACTTCGCGATGGGAGACAACCGCTATAATTCCCTGGATTTCCGGTACAGGACGGGCAATTTCGCGGTCAAGCCCCTCGATCCCGCCGACCCCGCCTCCGTCATGTATTATTCGAACATCGATCCCTTCGCCCTCGACCAGCGCTTCATCGAGGGCTATGCCCTATTCAGGATCTGGCCCCTCTCCCGCCTGGGGGCGATCCGTTAGCGTAGAGGTCTCGCCGGTCAGGGGAAGGCGCGACAGGCGCGCCTTCCTCGCCTTCCCCTATCGGCTCTACGCGGGCGATGCGATCTGGTCTCCGCCCCTGTACCCCGAGCGCCGCGACGCGGTCGATCCGCGCATGGGCGAATTCTTCCGCCATGGCGAGGCCGAGCTCTTCGTGGCCAGGTCCGGAGGCAGGATCGTTGGCACGATCTGCGCTGCGGAGGACTTCGCAGCGAACGAGGCCTGCTCGCGCAAGGATTGCCTCTTCGGATTCCTGGAGTACGTCGAGGACTTCGAGGTCGCCCGCGCCCTCATCGGGGCCGCCTCCGCATGGGGAAGGGAGCGGGGCCTCGAGACCCTATTCGGCCCCAACAACCTGGATTACGAGAACTCCTACGGCGTCCTCGTCGCGGGCCGGGACCGGCCGCCGACCCTCCTCTGCGGCCATAGCCCGCCCTACTACCTCCCCTTCATGGAGGCCATGGGCTTCGAGGCCTCGCGGGACGACAATGTCGCCCTGGAGATACGCCTGGACGAGCCGCTCCGCGACCGCGAGCGGCTCGCCCGCGTCGCGCGCGTGGCCGCCGCGCGCAGCGGCATCGCCATCCGCGGCGCGGACTTCGCCCGCATCGAGGACGAGATAGACCGAGTGCACGACCTCATGAACCGCTCCCTCGCCCGGCTCCAGGGCTTCCTGCCCGTGCCGCGCTCGGCCGTCGAGGCCCTCGTGAGGCCCTTCGTCGACATCGCCGATCCCGAGCTCGTGCTTTTTGCGGAACGGGGCGGGGAGACGGTGGGCTTCATGCCCGCAATACCGGACGCCAACGAGGCCTTCGCCAGGCTTGGGGGCCTGCGATATCCCTGGCAGTACCTTGGCCTGCCCTTCGCGCTCGGGATGAAGACCTCCTGCGTATCGGTAAAAAGCGTGCTCGTGCCTCCCGAGCATTGGCGCACCGGGGTCGGAGTCGTACTGATGGCCGAGCTATACCGCCGCCTCGAGGGGAGGGGCTACTCGTGGCTGGACCTTTCCCTCACCTCGGCCGAGAATCCGAATACCATCCCGCTGGCCCGGCGCTTCGGCGCGAGGGAGTACAAGCGCTACCGCGTATTCCGCAGGCCGATCGAGATGAGAGAAATGCCTTGATTATCCCGGCTTTTCGTTCACAATACTTGTCATGAATAATGGCGACGTCGGTACTGTACTGATCGACCTTCCCGCAGGCGACTACGCCGAGGCGGCATCGGCGCTGGCGGCCGCGGGCATAACGGCCTCGCCCCTCGATCCGTCGGCGCCCTGGGGAGGCGCCGGTTTCCTCCTTGTCGGCACCGCCGCCTGGGAGCGCGTCCGCGCCGCCCTGCCCGGCCCGCAGCGCGCCTATACGGTCATCCTGATCGTGCCGCCGGAGGAAAAGGGGGCCGCCCCGGCCTACCTCGAGCAAGGGGCCTTCGACTTCCTCGTCGGCGGGCCCCCCGGCTGGGCCGAGCGCGCTGCCTCGTATTTCCGCGCCCTCATGGCCCTGGATCGCCGGTTCTCGGGCGGCATCTCCGCCCTCGAGCGCCGCTACGAGGACCTCGTCCACTCGCTGCCGGACATAGTCTACGAGCTGGATTCGGACGGGCGCTTCACCTTCGTCAACAACTCGATCGGCATCCTCGGCTACGAGCCCGCCGACCTCGTCGGGAAGCATTTCTCCATGCTCCTCTACGAGGAGGACGCAGAGGCGGTGGACAGGACCTCGGTGCTCGAGTCCTTCCACGGCGTCGCGACCGGCCCCGCCCTCAGCCCGAAGCTCTTCAACGAGAGGCGGAGCATCGAGCGCAGGACCGAGAACCTCGAGGTGCGGCTGCGGCGAAAGCCGGGTGGCCGCCTAGGCGCCGGCGACATGATCGTGACCGTCATCTCCTACGGCGAGGTGACCGCCGCCGGGGAGTACGCGATGCGCAGCCCGAGCCGGGACTTCATGGGCTCCGTCGGGGTCATCCGCGACATCACCCTCAGGCGCAAGTCCGAGGAGATGCTGCGCAAGCTCTATCAGGCGGTCGACCAGCTCTCGACCGGCGTGCTCGTCGCGGACAGGTCCTTCCTCATCGAGTACGTCAATCCCGGCTTCTTCAGGATAGCCGGCCTCAGGCCCCCGGACGTGATCGGCGCCGAGCTCTTCTCGTTCTTCGATTTCGCGCCGGGCAAGGCCGAGGAGATACGCTCCCTCGTCCTCGAGGGCTTCGACGCGAACGTCGAGGTGCGGCTCGCCCCCTCGCCGGACCAGGGCCCGTGGGTAGCCCTCCACGCCTCGCCCGTGCGCTCGCCCTCGGGCTCGATAACCCACGCCATCCTCATCTGCGAGGATATCAGCCAACGCAAGGCGATGGAGGAGCTCGTCGGCCTCGCCAAGGAAGAGGCCGAGCGCGCGAATAGCGCGAAGAGCGACTTCCTCGCCTCCATGAGCCACGAGCTCAAGTCCCCCGTCGCCTCCGTGCTGGCGGCGGCGAGGCTCATCGAGATGGGGGGACCCGAGCCCGAGCGGAGGGCCGCCTCGATCATCGCCAGCGCGCAGGGGCTGCTCGACATGCTCGGCGACATACTGGACTTCGTCCGCTTCGAGACGGGGACCGGCGTCCTACGCAGGTACGCCTTCCCCTTGAGCGGCTTCGTGGCCCGGATCTGCGACCCGGCGCGCAAGGCGGCCGAGGCCAAGGGCCTGGCCTTCGAGGTCGGGCCGGTCCCCAGCGAGAACCTGAGGTCCGACCCCGACAGGCTCGGCCGCGCCTTCGCCGCCATCCTGGACAACGCGGTTTCCTTCACCGAGCGCGGCAAGGTCCGCGTGGAGGCGTCGATAGAGCGCCGCGAGGGCAACGCTCCCTATCTCCTGCTCTCCGTCGCGGACACGGGGCCCGGCATAATGATCGAGGATCAGGGGAGGATATTCTCGCCCTTCGTGCAGCTCTCCTCGCCGTATACCAAGCGCGGGGGCGCCGGGATCGGGCTGTCCCTGGCGCGCAATATAATCCGCGCCCTCGGGGGAGAGGTTCGCCTCCAGAGCGAGGTGAACAAGGGCTCGGTCTTCACCCTCCTGGTGCCCGCGGGAGACCCCGAGCCTCGGCCGTCGGCCGAGCGCAGCCCCTCCGCCCGCCGCTCGTACCGCCTCCTCGTCGTCGACGACAACGAGGTGAACCTGGAGTACATGGCCGCCATCCTCGCCAACGCGGGGCACCGCTCGCTTACGGCCTCGAGCGGCGCCGAGGCCCTGCGCCTGCTCGAGCGCACTCCGCCCGACGCGGCGATCCTCGACATCCAGATGCCGGGCATGAGCGGCATAGAGCTCGGCCGGAAAATCCGGGGGAACCCCGGCGGGCGCTACGACCCGAGCTTGCCCCTCGTAGCCCTGACGGCCTTCGACCCGGAGGAGGTGGGGCGCTCGGGAGTCGACTTCGACGGCGTCTTCGACAAGCCCGTGGACGTGCCCAAGCTCCTGTCCTTCCTCGATACCGCAATCGATCGGCGCGAAGCGCCTTCCGCGGCGGCCCTCGCCGAATTCTGGGCGGGCAGGGGAGCCGAGGGCGAGCGGGCCCTGATGGCGGCGCTCGCCGAGATACCGACCCTCGCCGAGCGCATCCGTTCGGCCTTCGCCTCCGGCGACATCGATGCGCTTAGGCCCGCGGCGCGATCCCTCGGCGTCCACCTGAGCCGCTTAGGGGACGAGCGGGACGCCACCGCTCTCAGGCGTCTCGCCTTGGCCTTTCCCGACGAGGACAGCGCCGTCCTCGCCTGCCGCGCGGAGCGTCTCGCCGCCAACTGGGAGGCCGCGCTGGCCATGCTCAAGGCGCTGTTCGGCTCGGCCTAGCGCCGCGCCCGCAGGGCGTTCGCTATGGCCAGGAGGGCCACGCCGACGTCGGCGACGACCGCCTCCCACATCTCCGCCCGGCCCGCCGCGCCGAGGAGGAGGAAGGCCGCCTTCACCGACAATACGAGCGCGATTCCCTGGATCACCACGCGCCTCGTTCGGCGCGCCCTCGCGACCGCCTCCCCCAGGCGAGAGGGCTCGTCCGTCATGAGGACCAGGTCCGCCTGCTCCACGGCCGCGTCCGAGCCCGCGCCCATCGCCGCCCCCACGTCCGCCCTCGCGAGGGCGGGGGCGTCGTTTATGCCGTCTCCGACGAACATCGTGGTGCCGCCCAACGCGGCCGTTTCCCTGACGACCGCGTCGAGGTAATCCAGCTTGCCCTGGGGCAGGAGGTTCGCGGCCAGCTCTTCGATGCCGAGCGCCGCGGCGACGGCCAGCGCAGGGCCTTCGGCGTCGCCCGTGAGCATGACCGCCCGCGAGGCGCCGAGCGCCGCCAGGCGGCTTACCGCCCGGGCCGCGTCGGCCCTGAGGCAGTCCCCAACGAGGATCCTGCCCGCCAAGGCGCCGTCGACTGCCAGGTTCACCGTAGTCCCGGCGGCGCCGCGATCCGCGCACGAATGGAGCACGCCCTCGAGATGGAGGAGCCTGTCGTTGCCCGCCGCCACGCGCCTGCCGCCGACGAGCGCGACGACGCCCGCTCCCGGCCTGTCGACGATGCCCGAGGCCTCGTCCTCCGTGCCGACCGACAGGCCCCGCGACGCCGCGGCCTTGCGTATGGAGGCGGCGATCGGGTGGCGCGAACGCGACTCCGCGGCGGCCGCGAGCGAGAGCAGCTCGTCCTCCCCGAAGCCTGGTTCCGGAAGGATGGCCAAGACCCCGAATTCGCCGGTCGTGAGGGAACCTGTCTTGTCGAAGACCACGGTGCGGACCTTGGTCAGGGCGTCGAGCGTCTCCGCGCCCTTGACGAGGATGCCTCGCTTGGCCATGCCGCCCATGCCGCAGATATAGCCGAGGGGCACGCTGACGACGAGGGCGCAGGGGCAGGATATCACTAGGAGGACGAGGGCCCGATATCCCCAGTCCGCGAGAGACTGGCCCGGGAAGAGGAGGGGAGGGAGGAAGGCGAGGGCGGCCGCCGAGGCCACTACGATAGGCGTATAGACCGCTGCGAAGCGAGTGACCATGCGCGCCGCCCTCGCCTTGGAGCGCGAGGCGGCCTCGACGAGCCCGGCGATCCTCGCCGCGGCCGATTCGCTCGCGGGCTTCAGCGCCACCGCAGTGAAAGACCCGTCGAGGGCCACCGATCCGGCGAGCACCTCGGAGCCTGGCCCGAGGGACCTCGGCAGGGACTCGCCCGTCAGGGCGGACGCGTCGACGAAGCACTCTCCCTCTATCACTTCGCCGTCCAGGGCGACGCGCTCTCCGGGCATGACCATGAACTCGTCGCCGGCCGAGGCGCGGTCAGGGTCGGCGATGACCCAGGCGCCCCCCCGGCGCAGGCGGACCGTCGCGGGCCGCAGGGCCAGGAGGGCGCGGATCGAGGCGCGGCTCCTCGCGCTCGCCGATTCCTGGAGGACCTCCCCGATCTTGTAGAAGACCATCACCTCGACGGCCTCCTCGTAGCGGCCTATGGCCAGCGCCCCTAGGGTAGCGACCGACATCAGGAAGAGCTCGTCGAAGGCGCGGCCGCGGATTATGCTGCGCGCGGCGCCCAGGAGTACGTCGCGCCCGGCGAGGAAGTAGGCGGAGAGGAATAGCAGCGGCGAAAGGGCCGGGAAGAGCCGGACGTAGAGGAGCCTCCCGTCTGCGGACAGGAGACCTAGGGTGAATATCCCCGCCGACAGGCCGAGGAAAAGGAGCTCGCGCTTCCAGGCAAAGCCCCCGGCCTGGGCGGGGATGGCCTGCGCGGAGACGCCCTCGGCCGCGCAGGAGGCGCAGGAGCAGGCATCGACCTGGCTATTTTCCATCGGGAACCCGAACCGCGCGCTCGGCCGCGTGGCCCAAGCCTACCTCGAGGAGCATTCCGACGTGGTCGTCGGCCAGGCGGTAGTAGACTGTCTTGCCGTCCCGCCTGAAGGCGACGAGGCGGGCGGCTCGCAGCACGGCGAGTTGGTGGCTGACGGCGGACTGGCTAGCGCCCAGCACCTCCCCTATGTCGCAGACGCAGAGCTCTCCGCCCGCGAGGGCGCCGAGGATCCGCAGCCTGGTAGGGTCGGAGAACATTTTAAACAGCTCACCGAGCTCGACGAGCAGTCCTGGATCGACGGCCGAGGCGCGCGCAGCCTCTATTCGATCTGGGTGGACCTGGCAATTCGAGCATGCGGCCGGGTCTGGGGATTCGCGTAGAGCGTCCCGATTAGGCATATCTACTTCCATAGTTCCTCTTATGTATAAATGAACATATGAACAAATAAACATATAATAGATTCAACCCCATCTGTCAAGTCATGGAATTGGAGCATATACGCGAAATAGGCTATGGTTTACCCTGGTTCCAGGAGGGCTCATGAATATCATCGAAAAGAGGACAAAGATAGTCGCTACCCTCGGTCCGGCCTCGAATACGCCGGAGATAGTCGAGTCCCTCCTCGCCGCGGGCGTCAACGTCTTCAGGCTCAATTTCTCGCACAGCAATCCCGCCGCGGCCAAAGGCATGGTCGACATGATCCGCGCGGCGCGGGAGAAGATGCGGCTGCCCGTCGCCGTCATGGCCGACATCAAGGGACCCGCCGTCAGGATGTACGGCTACGCCAAGGACCTGCCCATCGAGGCAGGCTCCGTCCTGACGATCCAATCGAGCGCTCCCGAGGGAATCGAGTCCCTCGTCTCCCCCGAGCCTCTCCTCGTCTACACCAATCTGCCTGAAATCGACGCGTTGTGCGCCATCGGCCAGAAGATCCTCCTCATGGACGGCTACTTCGCGGGCGAAGTAGTCTCGAAGTCCTCCGGCAGGGTGTCCGTGCGGATAGGCAACCCGGGCGAGCTCCGTCCCAAGGCCCACCTCACCATCCCCCATGTCGACTATCCGCTGCCCTTCCTCTCCGAGAAGGACATCGAGGACATCGGATTCGCGGTCGAGACCGAGGTGGAGTACATCGCCCTCTCCTTCGTGCGGAACGCGACGGACATCGAGGAGGTGCGCCGCCTCGTCCAGCGCATGAAGACGGCCTCGGGGCGAAAGTCCTCGGTCAAGCTGATCGCCAAGATCGAGAGCGCCAAGGGCCTGGCGGCCGCGGACGAGATCGTGGCCGCCGCGGACGGCATCATGGTCGCGCGAGGCGACATGGGCGTGGAGATCGCAATCGAGACGGTCCCCATCGCGCAGAAGCGGCTCATACGCACCGGCTTCCTCGGGGCGAAGCCGGTCATAACCGCGACCCAAATGCTCGAGTCCATGATAGACAGCCCCATGCCTACCCGCGCCGAGGCCAGCGACGTGGCGAACGCCTGCTTCGACTCGACGAGCGCCGTCATGCTATCCGGCGAGACCGCCATAGGCCGCTTCCCGGTCAAGGTCGTGGAGACCATGACCGCCATCATCCGAGCCGTCGAGGCCGAGTTCGACTACGTGGAATTCCATAAGCGCATGCCTCTGCACGCCCGCACCGGCGAGCTGCCGGCGGTGGTTTCGTACAACGCGCTCTCCGTCGCCTACGAGATCGACGCCGCCGGCATCGTCTGCCTAACCGAGACCGGGCACGCGGCCCAGCTCATTTCCCGACTGCGGCCGCGCATGCCCATTTTCGCCTTCACCAAGCAGGTCGCGGTCTACAATCAGCTCGCCATGAACTGGGGCGTCTACCCCTTCATGCTGGCCGGCCCCGAGGAGAGCATCGACGCCCTCGTCGCGGAGACGATAGAGAGCTGCAAATACGCGGGCGTCCTCAACAAGGGGGACGCCGTCGTGTTCGTCGCCGGGCTTCCGCTATCCCAGCGGGGCACGACCAACATGATCCGCGTGGAGATGGTGGGATAGGCGGAGGGCGAATGGAGAAGCACGTCGATCGCCTGTCGAAGGGCGAGGCCGCTACGCTGGCCGGGATCAGGCTCGCGACGACGGCCCATCTCGTCGCCATCGCAGCCGAGGCCGATCCCGCCCTTCGGGCCATGGCACCGAAGCGGCCTTTCGCCCTCGTCCTATCCGCGCCTGGCCTGCCCTCGGTCGGCGTTTCGGCGAGGGGAGGGCGCTTTCGAGCCTGGTCCCGCTCGTCGGCGGATCGAGGGGGAAGGGGCTGGCCTTCCATTATCCTTCGGTTTACGAGCCGTGGCTCGGCGGCCCGCGCCCTCGGCGGCGGGAAGGGGATGCCCCTGCCGCTGCCCCTCGGGCTCGGCGCGCCCGCGGCCCTCGCCTTCTTCCGCGCGGCCGCATCCCGAGTTCCCGCCATCCTCAAGGATGGCGCCGCCGATCCCCCGCTCAAGGCGCGCCTCCTCACCGAGGCCGCGCTGCGGGGCTTGGCCGAAGTGGCCGCGCTCGACGAGGGCCTCGAGGAGAGGCTCGCGCACGTCCCCGACGGCTCGGTCGCCGTCGAAGCCGGCGAAGCCTTCTCCATCGGACTCAGGAAAACCGGGAGGCGGATCGAGGTCCTCGATGCTGCTCCCACCTCTCCCAACGCGCGGCTGAAGTTCCGCGACGCGGACGCGGCGGTCGCCGTCTTCTCGGGCGCGAGGCCGGCCGTCCTGGCGCTGGGCTCCGGGGAGGTCGCGATAAGCGGTCTCCTGCCCCTGATCCAGGGGCTTTTCGCCGTGCTCGACAGGCTGGGGGAATACATGGCGGTGCGCGCAGGGGAGAGGCTCGAATGAACGGCGTCGAAAGGTACGAGAGGTCGCGCTCGCTCTTCGAGCGGGCGGCCAAGGTGATACCCGGCGGCATCTACGGATCGAAGGCGCCGGGCTTCCTGGTGCCGGGTGCCTATCCCTATTACATCGAGAGCACGAAAGGCTGCCGGATGCGCGACGCGGACGGCAACGAGTACATCGACTATTTATGCGGCTACGGTTCGCAGATAGTCGGGTACGGCAACGAACGGGTCGACGGCCCCGCCCTAGAGCGCGCCTCGCGCGGAGACCTGCTGGACCAGCCCGCTCCCGTCATGGTCGACCTGGCCGAGCGCCTTGTCGCGTCGGTGGAAGGCTCGTCCTGGGCCGTGTTCATGAAGAACGGGACCGACTCCACGACCCTCGCCTACTCGCTCGCCCGCGTGCGCACCGAGAAGCCCATGGCGATCATGGCCGCGGGAGCCTACCACGGGGCGGCCAACTGGTGCGGGGCCAATCCCTTCGCCGCCTTGGCCTCGGACCGCGAGGGCGTCCTCTCGTTCAGGTACAACGACCTGGGCGGCCTCGAGCGGCTCTTTGCCGAGAACCGGGGCAGGATAGCCTGCCTTTTCCTCACGCCGTACCATCACCCTACGTTCAAGCCGCAGGAGCTGCCCGATCCCGCGTTGTACGAAACAGCGAGGCGGCTTTGCGACGCGGAAGGCGCCCTTCTCGTGATGGACGACATCAGGGGCAATTTCAGGCTCCATTCTCGCGGGTCCCACGTCCGCTTCGGCGCTAAGCCCGATCTCTGGTGCATGGGGAAGGCCCTCGCCAACGGCTACCCGATCTCGGCCCTGCTCGGCGCCGAGGGGACCCGCGCGACCGCGAACTCCTTCTTCATCACCGGGACGTATTGGATGTCCGCGGTTCCGATGGTAGCCGCCATGGCGACCATGGACGAGATGGAGCGCCTGGGCGGCGTCCCCCGGCTCGAGAGCCTCGGCCTCCTCCTCAAGGAGGGCCTCGAGTCCGCCGGCAGGGAGAGCGGCTTCGGCGCCAGGATCTCGGGCCCGCCGGCGATCCCCTTCCTGACCTTCGACGAGGACCCCGACCTCTACCTGAACCAGCGCTTCGGGGCCGCGATGGCCCGCCGGGGAGTATTCCTGCACCCGCATCACAACTGGTTCATCAGCCTGGCCCACGGCGAGGACGATATCGCCGAGACGGTGAGCCGAGCCCGCGAGGCTTTCGCCGCCATGCGCGCCGGTAGGGAATAGCGCGCCGCTACTTGAGCCCGACGTGGGCCTGCGAGAGGCGGGCATAGGCCGAGGGCGCGTATCGAGACAGAAGCACGGCGAGGCGGGAATTCAAGTCCAGGGCGACCATGATTTCCACCCTGCCTCCCAGCACGGCGCGCAGGATTCGGCGGGCCACGGGCGCCGGGTCGGCCCCTCCCTCGATGTGGGGATCGTCTACCGCCATGGGCTTGCCGTCGCCCGAGAGGGCGTTGCGCCCCACGCCGGTGCGCACGTAGCCCGGATAGACGGTCACGATGCGCACCCCCGTCCCGAGGAGCTCGGCCCGCAGGCTCTGGAAGAAGCCGGCGAGGGCGTGCTTGGCCGCGGAATAGGCGCTTCGGACGGGCACGCCGGCGAGGCCTGCGATGCTCGAGATCGCGACCAGGCAGCCCGAGCCGCGCGCCGACATCGCGGGAAGGCAGCGCCGCGCGATGTCGACCTGCGCGGCGAAGTCCAGGTCCATGATCCGGTCGAAGGTCTCGGGGCTCGTTCCCAGGAAGGTCGAGCGCTGCGACATGCCCGCGTTGAGCACGACGGCGTCGAGGGCGCCCAGGAGGGCGGGCGCGGCCTCGCAGGCCTCGGCCCGAGCGGCGGCGTTCTCGAGGTCGAAGGCGAGGACGGCAGCGGCTTCGCCTCCGCGTTCCTTGCATTCCCGCGCCACGTCGTCCAGGGCGGCCTGGCGCCGTCCCGACAGGACGACTCGCGCGCCGAAGGCCGCCGCCTCGAGGGCGATCGCCCGTCCTATTCCCGACGAGGCGCCCGTGACCCATATTACCTTGCCGGCGAGATTCTTCGACATTCTTTCCTCCCCCTTCCTCAGCGTACCAGGCACATCGGCCCGTTCCCTATCAAGTCTGACCTGCCCGCGAGGTTGAGCGCCTCGCGGACGAGCTCGCGGTTCTCGGGCTTCTTGTACTGCAATAGCGCCTTCTGCATGGCCCTTTCCCGCTCGCCGCGGGCGACGTACACCGCTTCCCCCGTGGCGGGATCCATCCCGGTCCAGTACATCGCGGTCGACAGTGTTCCGGGCGTCGGGTAGAAGTCCTGGGCCTGGTCGGGCGCGAAACCGGTCTCGCGCAGGTATTCCGCGAGCTCGATCGCTTCGGCCAGGCCGGCGCCCGGATGCCCTGAGATGAAATAGGGGACGAGGTACTGCCTCAGCCCCGCCTCCATATTGAGTTCCGCATAACGTTTCGAAAAGGCCGCGTACACGGCATTGCCAGGCTTCCCCATCAAGCGCAGCACCGCGTCCGAAACGTGCTCCGGCGCGACCTTGAGCTGCCCCGAGACGTGGCGTTCCACGAGCTCCTTGAAGAAGGACTCGTCGCCGTCGGCCATCAGATAATCGAAGCGTATGCCCGATCGTATGAAAACCTTCTTGATCCCTGGGAGGACTCGGATGGCCCGCAGGATGCCGAGGTACTCGAGGTGGTCCACCTCGAGCATGGGGCAGGGCTCCGGAGAGAGGCAGAGCTTGTCGGGGCAGGCGCCCCTCAAGTCGGTCTTGGCGCAGGCCGAGGCGCGGAAGTCGGCGGTGGGGCCGCCCAGATCGTGAATGTAGCCCTTGAAGTCGGGCAGGCGCGAGAGGATGGCGGCCTCCCTCAGGAGGGACTCGCGGCTGCGCGAGGCGATGGCTTTCCCCTGGTGCAGCGTTATGGAGCAGAAGGAGCAGCCCCCGAAGCAGCCTCGGCTGGAGGCGAGGGAGAATTTGACCTCGGAGAAGGCGGGGACGCCGCCGAATGGCGCGTACATCGGATGCCAGGCCCGCTCGTAGGGCAACTCGTGGACGCGGTCTAGCTCGTCCCGGGAGAGCGGCCGCGACGGCGGCTCCTGGATCACGTAGCGGGCGTCGCTCCGCTCGACGAGGGCCTTCGCGTAGTGGGGGTCGGCGTTCGCGTAGCGCGCCTGGGTCGCCTCGAGGAAGGCGGCCTTCGCGGCCGGGTCGGAGCCGGAAACCTCCTCGTAGGCCGGCAGGTCGACGAAGGATCCCGGGGCGAGATCGGGCCGCTTCGAGGATCGCCAGGCCGTGCCGGGAATGCCGCGAAGGTCCGCCCCCCGGAGGTCGCCGCCGCGCGGATCCCGCCCCGGGGCGGCCAATCGCCGCATTATTTCGCATAACGCGAGCTCGCCCATGCCGTGCACCAGGATGTCGGCCTTCGAGTCCAGGAGGATGGACCGACGCACCTTGTCCGACCAGTAGTCGTAGTGCGCGAGGGAGCGCAGCGAGGCCTCGACTCCGCCTATCACGACCGGCACGCCCTTGTAGGCTTCGCGGCACTTGGCCGCGTAGGCGATGACCGCGCGGTCCGGCCTCGCCTGGGCCCTGCCCGCGGCTCCCGCGCCTATCGTGCCGTCGCCGCGCAGGCAGGAGCCGGCCAGGCCTCCGGGCGCGTAGTCGTCCTCGGAGCGAGGCTTCCGGTTGGCAGTATACGACGAGACCATCGAGTCGAGGGCTCCCGCCGAGACGAGGAAGGCGAGGCGCGGCCTGCCGAGGAGGCGGAAGGCCGCGACGTCGTCCGGGTCCGGCCGGGCGAGGATCCCGACGCGGTAGCCCTCAGCCTCGAGCAGGCGCGCCAGGAGGGCGATGCCGAAGGACGCGTGGTCCACGTACGAGTCGCCCGAGACGAAGATCGCGTCGAGGTCGCCGGGCTCCAGGCCGAGCGCGGCGAGATCGGAGGGCAGGGCGGGGATGAAAGCCATCGACCGCCATTATAGGGCCAAGGGCCCCGGCTTGGCGAGGATCATCCCTTGGACAGGCCCCTGTTGACCGCCGAGAGCACGGCGCGGACGCCCGCGGCGGCGATGCTCGGGTCCGTCCCGACTCCCCACCTCTTGCCTTCCCCGGGGCCGCGCGCCTGGATATAGGCTACGGCGAGCGCGTCCGATCCCGCGGACAGGGCGTCCTCGTGGAAGGACTCGACGCTCACTCCCTGTATGCCGAGGAAGGCGAGGCTCTTCACGAAGGCGTCGATCGGGCCCTTCCCCTTGCCGACGATCTCGCGCTCCTCCCCGCGGAACCGGACCCGGGAGCGCCAGGTCGTCTCGCCGTTCGCGTGGTCGGGTATCTCGTTGAAGGAGAGCAGCGCGAGCGGCTCCGCCACGTTGAGGAACTCGGCCTCGTAGAGCGCCAGGATGTCGTCGACGGATATCTCCGTGCCCTTGTCGTCCGCGACGCGGTTGATGAACATCCCCACCTCGGGATGCATCGCCTTGGGCAGGTCGTAGCCGGCGTGCTCCTTCAGGATGTAGGCGACGCCGCCCTTGCCGGATTGGCTGTTGATGCGGATGATCGCCTCGTAGCTGCGTCCCAGGTCCTTCGGGTCTATGGGGAGGTAGGGCACCTCCCAAGGCGCCTCGGGATCGTCGAGCTTGGCGCGCCGCTCGATGCCCTTCTTGATCGCGTCCTGGTGCGAGCCGGAGAAGGCCGTGTACACGAGCTCGCCCGCGTAGGGGTGGCGGGGCGGAACTTCCATGCCGGTGAAGCCCGAGTACTCCGAGACGATGCGCGGCAGGTCGTAGAGCTCCAGGCCCGGATCCACTCCCTGGCTGTACATGTTGAGCGCCATCGTGACTATGTCGAGGTTCCCCGTGCGCTCCCCGTTGCCGAAAAGCGTGCCCTCGACGCGGTCCGCCCCCGCGAGGAGGCCGAGCTCGCTGGCGGCGACGCCGGTGCCGCGGTCGTTGTGCGTGTGCAGGCTCACTATCGCCGAGTCGCGGCGGGTCAACCGGGTGACGAACCACTCGATCATGTCGGCGTAGAGATTGGGGGTCGAGGACTCGACCGTGGAGGGCAGGTTGAGGATGATGGGCCGCTCCGGGGTCGGGCCCCACTCGTCCATCACCGCCTCACAGACCTCGAGGGCGTACTCGACCTCGGTGTTGGAGAAGCTCTCGGGCGAGTACTCGAGGATCACTTCGGTTCCCGGCAAGGAGCCCAGGCCCGCCTTCACGAGCCGCGTGCCCTCGATCGCTATGGCCTTGATCTCGGCCTTGGACAGGCCGAAGGTGACCTTGCGCTGCACCGGCGAGGTCGAGTTGTAGATGTGGAATATCGCTTTCCTCGATCCGACGAGGCTCTCGAAGGTGCGCTGCACGAGGTGCTCCCTGCACTGGCAGAGCACCTGGATCGCGACGCCCTCGGGGATGCGCCCCTGGTCGATGAGCTCGCGCGCGAAGTCGAACTCGATCTGGCTCGCGGAGGGGAAGCCGATCTCGATCTCCTTGAAGCCTATCCCGAGGAGGAGGTCGAAGTACTCGAGCTTCTCGTCGACTCCCATCGGCTCGACGAGGGCCTGGTTGCCGTCCCGTAGGTCCACCGAGCACCAGCGGGGAGCGCGCATTATGCGCCGCCCGGGCCAGGCGCGGTCGAGGGCGGGGGGCGTCGGGAAGGGACTGTACTTGGCCATCTTCTTCCTCCTGTAATCATTCCGCTCCGGCGCGGGTAAAAAAAAGGCCCGCGTGCCGTGAGCGGCAGCGGGCATTTATGAGGGGGTTTGCCCCCTATCCGGCTTGTACCGCCGAACCCGCGCCGCCCATGCTCCTAAGGAGGAGCCCGCTAAGGAGGAGGCCGTTGAGGGTTGCGCGCAGTCCGAGGGCCGAAATGTGTTTCATCTGTTGAACCTAGGCCAATCGTACAAGAGGGGCCGTTTCAAAGTCAAGGCCCTTGTACGATCTCCTCCCGTGGCGATTCTTGCCCGCATCGTATAGACTCGGGCCAGATATGAGCGGATCCCAAGCCTTTGCCCAAGCCCAATGGGTCTATCTTTTAGTCGTCGCCACGCTTTTCGCAGCCGCCCTCCTCGCCCTCGGGCTCTATCTTGGCCTCCGTCTCGGCAGGCGGGCGGGGAGGCTCGAGGCCGAGGCCGGCCTTCCCGCCCGCCTTGCCGCCGAGCGGGGAGACGCCGTGAAGCGTTCGCGCGCCGTTTTGGGCGGCCTAGCCGCTGAGCAGCTAGCCCCCTACCTGCCCGGCTTCCCCTTCGATCCGACGGAGCTGCGCTTCATCGGCAAGCCCGTGGACTTCCTCGCCTTCGTTGGCTCATCGAAAGGCAGGGTCGAGGAGGTAGCCTTCGTCGAGGTGAAGTCGGGAGGCTCGTCCTTGAACGCCGTGGAGCGAAGCCTGCGGGATGCGGTCAATGAAGGGCGCGTTCGCTGGGTGGAGTACAGGGCGCCCTGAGATACGGCAGGCTTTCGCCGGCGTGGATTTATGCTGTACAATAACTCTCCTTGAGGAGCTTCCATGGAAATCATCCCGATCATCTCGATCCTGAGCATATTCGTCGCCGCACCCGCGATCGTCTTCAGCTTCATCTACCTCAGCAGGAAGAACAAGCTCAGGGTCGAGGAGCTCCGCTACAAGAGGGACATGATGGCCCTCGAGCTCGAGAAGGATAGGATTCATGCGCAGCTGATCGAGGCCGAGAACGCGAAATACGACCGCATCATAGAGGACGCGGGCAGGAAGTAAGCCGGGTCTCGCGCTTCATGCCTTGAACACGATCGTGAACCTGGTTCCCGCGCCGCGCTCGATGCCGATGGCTCCCTTGACCTGCTGGACGAGCATCCCGACGAGCTGCAGCCCGAAGCCCGTCGAGCTCTCGACGGAGACCGATTCCGGAAGGCCGACGCCGTCGTCCTCGAAGGTTATCGTGACCGTATCCCCTGTTTTTGCGGCCTTGAGGGCGATGCGCCCGCTCTTGCGGCCGCGGAAGGCGTGCTTCAAGGAATTGGTCAGGAGCTCGTTGACGATGATCCCTAAGGGGGAGAGCAGGCTCGCGCCTATGGCGATGTCCTCGATGGATACGGCCGCGCCGATCCGCGCGCCGTGGGCGTACAGGCCGACGACTTCCTCGACCAGCGGCGAGAGGAATTTCGACAAGCCCAGCTCGCCGTGGTTGTCCGATCGGTACAGCTTGTCGTAGAGGATCTCCATGCTCCGCACTCTCCGGGCGGCGTCGTTGAGGATGGACTTGGTCCTCTCGTCTTCCTGCGCCTCGGCCTCCAGGCTGAGGAGGGCGTTGACCGAGCCCAGGTTGTTCTTGACTCGGTGGTGCGTCTCCTTGAGCAGGAGCTCCTTTTCCCGCAGGAGGGCATTGATCCTCTCCGCGGCCAGTTTGCGCTCGGTGACGTCGAACTGGATTCCCTGGGAGCCGATGACCTCGCCGGTCGAGGAGAAGACGGGGGACTTCACGACCTGGAGGTACTCGGCGGTCCCTTCCCTGGTCGTATAGACTTCCTCCACCTCGATGGTCTTGCCGCTGCGCATGATCGCCTCATGGTTGCTCTGTCCTTGGATCGCCAACGTTCGCTGCTTCAGCCTCGTCTCGGAGGGCCGTTCGGCCTCCACGGCCGCCTCGTATTCGGAGAGCTCGCTCGGCGTCTTGCCGAGGATCTCATCCTCGCGCAGGCCCTTGAGCCGGCAGAATATCGAATTGACGAAAATATAGCGGCCCTCGGAGTCCTTGCGGAACACGCCGGCCGGGAGGTGCTCGACGAACGAATGATAGAGCGCCTGCGACTCCCGGAGGCCCTCCTCGATCTCCTTCTCCTTCATCTTCGCATCGAAGAGGCGGAAAGCCATCTTGATCGAGGCTATGAGGACGGTGTCGCCCGTATTCTTGACGATATAGCCGTAGGAGGTGATCCCTTCCGTCCTCTCCACGATCTCGCGCTCCGTGTGCGACGACAGGAATATCAGCGGGAGGTCGCGGCCGGCCAGGATGAGCTGCGCCGCCTCGGTGCCGCTCATCCCTTTCCCGAGGTTGATGTCCATCAGCACGAGGTCGATGCGAGGGGATCCTTCCAGGGCCCGCAAGGCCGCCTCGCCGGAATTCGCCGTCACGACGGCATAGCCGTAATTCCGTAGGGCGGCTGTTTCCGCCATCGCGATGATACCCTCGTCCTCGACGAGGAGGATCGTCTTCTGCCCTTCGCCTACCATGCTTTCCCTCGGCATTCCCTAATTTAGCATGGGCCGGGTCGGCAGGCTACGGCGGCAAGGGGCCTGAGCCGCTATCCTTCAGACGCGAGCCGCAGGGCGGCGATGTCGAGCTTGCCCATCCCGAGCATGGCCGCCATCGCGCGTCCCGCCCTACCCGGGTCGGGATCGCCCAGCAGCTCGCCCAGGGCCGTCGGGACTATCTGCCAAGATACTCCATACCGGTCCTCGAGCCAGCCGCAGCGGCCCTCTTTCCCGCCTTCCGAGAGTTTTCCCCAGAGCTCGTCTATCTGGCCCTGGGTCTCGCAGTCGACGAAGAAGGAGACCGCCGGCGTGAAGGCGAAGTCGTGGGGGGCGCTCGAGTCCATGGCCGTGAACTCGACGCCGCCCAGCGAGAAGCGCGCATGCTTGACGGAGCCTGGCTTGTCCCCTTCGCCCGCGGCGTAGCGTTCGATACTCACGACCTTCGAGCCGGCGAAGATCGAGGCGTAACGATTAATCGCCTCCTCCGCCTTCCCCGCCTGCGCGCCGACGAACATCAGCTTGGGAACTATGGCCTTACGCCCTCGCGAGAGATTGAGCTGCCAGGAGAGGCCGAACCTGTCCTGGACCCAGCCGAATTTCTCGCTGAAGGGGTATTTGCCAAGTTCCATCAAGGCGGTCCCCGAGGCGGAGAGTCCGGCCCACAGGGCATCTAGCTCCGCCTCGTCCGCGCAGTCGACGAAGAACGAGATCGCCGGGGTGAATTTGTATACCGGACCTCCGTTGAGGGCAGCGAATTCCGTCCCTTCGAGACTGAAGCCGAGGGTCATCACACTGCCCTTGGGGCCGGGCCCCGCGTCGCCGTAGCGAGCGACCCGTCCGATCGTTGAATCGCCGAAAAGACGGGTATAGAGGGTAGCCGCCTCTTCGGCCTGACTATCGAACCAGAGGAAGGGACTGATCTTGTGCATGCTTTCTCTCCTTTATACCGAGGGCCGATAGCGCAAGAAGACATTGCCGTTGGCGAAGCTCCGGGTCTCGATCAACTTCAAGCCGAGTTTCTCGCCGATGCCCTCGAACAGGGTCCTCCCTGCGCCGAGGGCCACGGGTATCACGACGATCTGGAATTCATCGATAAGGCCCACCTCCGCCAATTGTCGGACGAGGCTGCCGCTTCCCATGATCGCGATGTTCTCGCCGCCTATTCCCTTGAGCCTGCGCACTTCGGCGAGCATATCGCTCCTCACCAATCTCGTGTTGCTCCACGAGACCGCGTTCAGGGTTTTCGAGAATACGATTTTCGGTAGGCCGTTCATCCGCTCGGCGACGATCGGATCGCCCTCGATCGCGTAGGGGCTGGGCCAGTAGCCCGCCATCATCTCGTAGGTGATCCTGCCGAAGACGAGTATGCCTCCGCCCTTGGCGTTGCCCTGGACGAAGGCTTGCCACTCTTCGTCCGCTCTTTCCGCGTGGGCCCAGCTCATGTCGCCCTTCGCGTCGACGAAGTAGCCGTCGAGCGATACCATTTCGAAGACGATCAGTTTGCCCATATAGAAACTCCTATATTAGGAATATATGGTTATCATTTTCGCTTTTGAAGGCAAATCGGAAGACGGCGAAGCCTACCGGGGCCCGCGGTTCTTTATGGCGATCAGCCGCAAGGCTCCCGAGCCTATGTTCTTAATGCCGTGGGAGATGCCTTGCGGGCTCTCGATTAGGTTTCCCGGCCCAGCCTCGGCGCTCTCCTCCCCTACCGTGAAGAGTCCGCGGCCCTCGAGCACGTAGAACTCCATGTCGACGCCGGCGGCGTGGGGCTCGACGGCGCGGCCGGGCTCGACGCTCATGTGGATGACGACCGCGTCGTCCGAGGCATAGAGCCTGCGGCCGGTCATGTTCTCGTCGCTCATGATTACGTAGCCCTCGTCGACGCTCGTCATTTTCATGGCGCGTACCCCTCGTCGAACGTACTACCCCGAGGCCCGAACCGTAAACTATGTAATTTCCGCGCCGAGGCGTATTCTCTCGCGCCTGGTCCTCAGTACTATCGTCCTCGTATGGGCGACTACTACAAGGTCCTCGAGCTCGATCGAGGCGCGACGGGCGACTCGATCAAGGCGAATTACCGCCGCCTCGCGATGAAATGGCACCCCGACCTGAACGCGGGCTCGAAGAACGCCGAGGAGAATTTCAAGCTGATATCCGAGGCCTACTCGGTCCTTTCCGACGAGGCCTCGCGCCGCGCCTACGACGCCAGCCTGGATTCGCCCTCGCAGGGGCGGGCCGATTTCGGCTACGGCCGCGGCTTCGCGGGATTCACGCCGGAGCAGGCCGCCTACATGTTCATGAACGAGATGCACAATCTCGCGAGCGAGCTGACCATGCAAAACGTGGGCTGGCAGGATATCGCGCAGGAACTGGTCCGCAGGGGCTGTCCGGCTGGAACGGCGGCCGAGATCGCGCGCAGGATAGAGCTCCGCCGGAAATCGCTGATTCGCGGGAACGCCCGGCCCTACTTCCTTCGATCGGCGGTCTCTGGCTTCTTCGGACTCGTGCTCGTCGGCCTGTTCGGCGGCCTGGGTTTCGGGATCCTCGGCTTCATCGGCCTGATGATGTTCCTGAGCGGCGCCTTCAACCTGATACGCGCCGTCTACTTCATGACGACGGGCAACGCGCCCCGATCGCTCATCTAGCCCGCCTCAAGCGATCAATTCTCGATCTCCCCGAACCTCTTCTCCGCGAAGCGCGGGTAGGCCGCGAGGGCGGCGATAGTCAGGCCGGAGAAGGCCGCGAAGTAGGCGGCGAAAAGCGCGAGCTTGCCCCAGGGCAGGAAGGCGGACAGGGCGCCGAGGGCGCCGAGCAGGGCCATGGCCCCGAGTATGAGGATGGAGGAATTGGGATTCTGCTTCAGGGCGGCGGTGGGGTTGTCCCAGGCGAGCCGGGGATTGGCGGTGTCCAGCCACAGGCCGGCGATGCAGGTGAAGGCGGAGAAGGCCAGGGCGAGGAGGAAGGCGGCGGCCGAATCGACGGGCGGCAGGCCGAGGATGGCCCCGACTCCCAGGCCGCCGACGAGGGAACCGAAGAGCGCGAAGGCGAAGCCGTGGAGGAATTTGGCGAAGCCGAGGTCGCGGTAGCGGATCGGCAGCGCCTTGAGGTAGGGCAGGGCCTTGGCGTCGCGCGAGACCGCCGTGCAGCAGATGCTGGTCGCGGAGCCGAGGAAGGCGCCGAAGGCCGCGGCCGCGAGCATGGCCCCCGGTCCGCTCTTGAAGCCGCCCGCCTGCGCCAGCAATCGGCCGAGCTGGCCCTTCTGGGAGATCGCGGCGATCGCGAGGAATACGGGCATGAGCAGGATCACGAAGGGGCCGTTCAGGAAATAGATGGGCTCGCGGTTCATGAGCCTGATCTCCCTCGATACGAGAGAGCCTAGCGGGTTGCGCCTGCGGAAGCTGCGCGCGATGAAGGCCTTCGTGGCCGCCACGCGCTTGACGAGGAGCTCGTCGAAGCCCAGGAGGCTTCTCGCGTACGCGCCCCCTAGGGCGAAGTCGACCAGCGTCGCGGCAGCCAAGCCGAGGACGAGGCTCGCGAGGCCGTACCCGAGCCCCGCGGCGCCGCCCGCCGTCATGGACTTCCACGCGAGGAAGGCCGGCGGGTAAGCCAGCCCGAGGCGCGCCATCAGGGCCTGGGGCCCGGCGAAGTTCGCGAGGACCCACGCGCTGTCGTTCATCCTCGAGGCCGCGCCCTGCACGTAGAGGTTGAAGACTATCGCGAAGGCCATGCCGACGGCGCCGCCGATTATCATGGTGGCGTTCTTGCTGCGAAGGGGCCTCAATCCGACGATGAGCGGGACGACGATGAGGTAGATCGCGGCGAGGGGAGCGAGGGGCACGGCGAGCGCCGTCAAGAGGGCGCCGACGTAGAAGGAGGCGGGCGGCGTCTCCTTGATCGCGAATATGGCGGCGGCCACGAGGACGAGGAAGAAGGCGAAGGCGAACTCCGAGAGATAGACCATGATCATCTTGGCCCCGAGGAGGCTTCGCCCTCGGAGGGGCAGGGCGAGGAGGCCCGAGTCGGCCGCGGACATGCAGTAGGTGGAAATGGCGGTGAGGAAGCCGAGGATGAACACCAGCGCTGAGGCGGTGGTCGCGGCGTTGAGGAGGAGGAGCCCCTGGAGCCCGGCGGGCTTGAGGGCCTCGTACATCGTCAGGTTCATCATGACGAAGATCGACCCGACGTCACCGGCAAGGAGGAGGCCGAGGAGGACTATGCCGACGGTCTTCGCGATCCTCTTGGCCGAGGGCTTGGCCCCCGCGGCGCCGGTCGCGCGCCTCGCGGGCGCGTAGAGCGAGAGGACGAGGAATCGCACGAGGCTGGGGAAGGGTGCGGTCATCGAAGCGCGGCCTCGTCGGAGTCCTCGACGAGCTCGAGGAAGAGGCTCTCGAGGGAGTCGCCAATCTCTCCCTCGCGGGCGCGGAGCTCCGGTATCGTACCGATGAACAAGATCCTGCCCTTGTTGATGATGGCGATGCGGTCGCAGATCCTCTCGGCGACCTCCATCACGTGGGTGCTGAAGAGCACGAGCTTCCCCGAGGCGGCGCGCTCGCGCATGAGCTCCTTGAGGTCGAAGGCGGCCTGCGGGTCGAGCCCGACCATCGGCTCGTCGAGTATCCAGGCGGCGGGATCGTGCAGGAGGCTGGCGACGACGCAGAGCTTCTGCTTCATGCCGCGGGAAAAGCTCCCGATGGAGGAGGAGAGGACGTCCTCGATCTTGAAGCGGGAGGCGAGGGAGGAAACGCGCTCGCGGCGAAGACCGTCCGGCACGAGGTAAACGTCGGCGACGAAGTTGAGGTACTCGCGCGCGCGGAGCTTGTTGAAGAGCTCGGGGTTGTCTCCGACGAGGCCGAAGCCCGACTTGGCCGCGAGGGGATCGCTGCCCATGTCGACGCCCCCGATCTCGATCCTGCCCTCGTCGGGCTTGAGGACGCCGGTGAGCATCTTGATCGTGGTGGTCTTGCCCGCGCCGTTGGGGCCCAGGAAGCCGAAGATCTCGCCGTCGCGGATCTCGAGGGAGAGCCCGTCGACCGCCTTGGTGCCGCTCTTCGCGTAGGTTTTCGAGAGGTTCTCGAGTTTTATCAATTCAGTTCTCCAATATGGTGATCTCGACCCGGCGGTTGCGGGCGCGGCCAGCCTCCGTCGCGTTGTCCGCGATCGGCCGCTCGTCGCCGTAGCCGGTCGCGCGGACGCGCTCCGGGGCTCGGGCGCCCAACGCGACCAAGCTCGCGGCCACCGCCGCCGCTCGATCCTCGGAGAGCTTCTTGCGCCCGGCCGCGTAGCCGGCGGCCGCCGAATGCCCCGTCACGAGTATGTCGCGGTCGGGATAGCGCTTCAATAGCTCCGCGATGCGCGCGACCTTCGCGAGCTCGGGCGCCTTGAGCCGCGCGGAGTCCGCCTCGAATTGTATGTCCTGGATGCTTATGGTTACGCCCTCGTCCGTCTTGGCGACGCTGACGTTGGGCATCCCCTCGACCGCCTTCTCGACCTCGGCCCGGAGCGAATCGCGGTCCATGAGGATGGACTCGATCACGTCGGACTTCGCCGTCCCGCGGTACTCGATCGTGGAGCCGTCGGACCAGTCGAACACGAAATCGAATTTCTCCTCGTAGGCGGAGGGCTGGCCGAGGGCGGGGTCCCAGTAGATCCTCTGGTCCGAGAAGCCCGCGATCTGCACGGGAAAGATCTCCGCGTAGGCCCTGGGCTCCTTGGGCCGCTCGAATATCGTATACGAGGCCGAGACCAGGAGGAGGTCTTTCCCGTTCCTCGCGACGGGGCCGACGTACTTGTAGCGGACGTCGATGGGGATCTCGTAGGGATCGGGAATCCCGAAGACTCGGCGGAAGTCGTGGCGCTCCTCGCCGGGAGCTGTCCAGGAGTCGCCGGGGGAGACCGCCTTGTCGGGGAAGGTCGGGACGTCCCTTACGACTGGCATGTAGTACTTGGGGTCGATCGTATAGCGTCCGAAGCGGTCGCGGGTGAACTCCGAATCGTAGGTCTCGCTGATGACGTATGCCGAGTCGTCCTTCGGGCGCTCGGAGGTCTCGAAGGTCCCGCGCAGGAGGCCCCAAGAGCCGTCGGCCGCCGCGTCGGCGACCTCGTAGGCTATCCGGTTGAGGATCTGCGATGAATTGGCCCGGCGCTTGTTGACGTAGACGTCCTCGTCGACGGTCGACAGGGCGCGGAACTTGTCGCCCTTCGCGTGGGCGAAGGCGAAGCGGAACGGAGCCTCCTGGGAGTAGGCGAGGGAGAGGGCGGCCGAGAAGGCCGCGAGGAATACGAGTGTGGTTTTCCTGCTCATTCGAAGGCCCCTTTCCTCCATTATCGGCCGGAATGCCGCTGCGTTCTCCATTATGACAGGCGGCGGCCATCCTGGAAACGAGGATCCCGGGCGACTTTCTCGGCGACCTTGCTCGGCGACCTTGCCGAGGGCCGGGGCGAAGGGGGATAATGGACGGGATGGCCCCGTTACCGATAAGCCCCGAGACCGGGCCCCAAGTGGTGCTCGAGATCCTCTACCGCCTCAAGGTGCGCGACGCCATGAGCTCGCCGGTGATCACCTCCTCGCCCGGGGACAGCATGCGCGAGGTGCAATACCGGATGAGGGACAACAGCATAACGGGGGTACCGATAGTCGAGAACGGGCGGCTGATCGGCCTAGTCTCCATGGGCCTCGTCATCGAGGCCCTCGACTCCGGGCGGATCGGCCAGAAGGCGGGCGAGCTCATGACCCGGACCGTCATCTCCCTCGAGGACGACATGCCCCTCGCCTTCGCCACGACCTATTTCAACCGCTACAAATTCGGGCGCTTCCCCGTCCTCGACCGGGACGGCCGGCTCGTGGGCATCGTCTGCGCCTCCGACATAATACGCGCCCTCCTCGTCGCGATGAACAAGGAAGTGGAGCGGCTCGAGGAAAGGCTCGCCGCCTCCGCCGCCTCCGATCGCCCCCCGGACGGCCTGGCGCGGCTCTCCTTCCAAGTGACCCGCTTCGATTTCGAGAATGCCGGCAAGGCGAGCGCCGAGTTCAAGAAGGCGCTCAAGGGGCTCGGGATCGACGCCGCCATCGTGCGCCGCGCGGCCGTGGCCTCGTACGAGCTCGAGCTCAACGAGGTAATCCATTCCGACGGGGGCTCGATCTCCTGCCTGGCCGGCGCCGGCCGCATCGAGGTCGTCGCGGAGGACAGGGGACCGGGGATACCCGACGTGGCGGCCGCCATGACCGAGGGCTTCTCGACGGCCAACGAATGGATACGGAGCCTGGGCTTCGGCGCCGGAATGGGCCTGCCCAACGCCAAGCGCGTCTCAGACGAGTTCGCCATCGATTCGGGAAAGGGCCGCGGGACGCTCGTCAGGGTAGTAATCAACTATTGAGATAGGAGTTACCATCATGCTCATCAGCGAGCTCGAGTCCTCACTTGGCATAGGAATGGAGGTCGCCCAGGGCGATTATTCGGACCGCGAGCTGTCGACGGGCTATGCCTCGGACCTCCTCTCCGACGTCATGGCCAACGCCAAGGCGGACGGCGTCCTCGTGACCGTGCAGGCCCACAAAAACGCGGTAGCGGTCGCGAGCCTCGTCGGCCTCGCCGCCATCGTCGTGTGCAATTCGCGGCCCCTGCCCGACGACATGATCTCGTCGGCCCGCGCGGAGGGCGTGGCCGTGTTCCGGACGCCCGCGACCGCGTTCGAGGTCTCTGGACGGCTCTGGGCGGGCCTGCGTCGTCCGTGAGGGCCCTCGCGGACCTGCACAACCACTCGTGCCTCTCTCCCTGCGCCTCCCTCGAGGAGTCGCCGTCCCTGCTCGCGCGCCTCGCCCGCGAGCGGGGCCTGGGCTTCGTCGCCCTGACCGACCATAACTCCGCGCTGAACTGCCCAGCCTTCGACGAGGCCTGCCGGCGCGAGGGCCTCGCGCCCCTGTTCGGCATCGAGGCCTGCAGCGTCGAGGAGGTCCACGTCCTCTGCATCTTCGGCCGGGTCGAGCCGGCGCTGGACTTCGGCCTCCGCCTGCGCTCCGCCTTGATTCCGCTCCCCTACGACCCGGAGAAACTCGGTGACCAGGTCGTCGTCGACGCGGACGAGGAGGTGCTCGAGCTCGTCGACTTCTACCTCGGCGCCGCCCTCATCCTGGGCTTCGACGAGATCTGCGCGGAGGCGGCCGAGCGGGGGGCCCTGGTCATTCCCGCCCACGTGGACCGGCCCATGTTCTCGGTCTCGAGCCAGCTCGGCTTCCTTCCGCCCGGCCCCTACGATGCGGTCGAGTCGATGCGCGAGCCGGCGCCCGAGCTTAGGGGCGGCCATACGGCGATCTCGGGCTCGGACGCGCATTATCCCGAGCACGTGGCCCGTAGGCCCTTCGCCGTCGAGCTGCCCGACGGGGCATCGGAGCTGCGCGGCGACTCCCTGCTCGAGGCCCTACGAGCTTCGCTCCGCGCCGGCCTCGTGCGACCCTCCTGGGGCGGGCAAGCATGAGGACGCTCCCTTCGCTCGCGATCCCCGCCGCCCTGGCCTGCCTCCTCTTCGCGCTGCCCGTCCCCGCCCTGGGCGTCGACGAACCGCGAACGAGCTCCCGGGAGATACTGGAGCTTCGCGACGGCACGACCAGGATCGGCCTCCTGCCCTACGCCCTAGCCGCCTTCGAGAACGGTCCCATGGACGAGCCCCGGCGCTTGAGCTTCCAGCCGGATCCCGCCCGATTCAAGATCCCTCGGCCGAGGGCCCTGCGCGGTTTCATAGGAGCCCGGGCGGTCTGGCTGAGCTTCACGATCCGCAGCGCGGCCTCCTCGCGCTCCTGGCTGATCGCCGCGGGGCCGAACGTCGTAGACAGCGTGAGCGTCTACATCGTCGATCCGGACGGGAGCGTCGAGAGCCTCGTCGCCGACTCGGGGAGCCGCTCGAGTGAGGGCCCTCGCTCCCTCGCCGAGTTCGCCTTCCGCCTGACGATAGGGCCGGGCCAGGTCAAGACGGTCTACATGCGCTACGCTTCGGAAAGCCTCCTCAGCGTGGACGCGACCCTTTGGGACTCCTTCTATTACCTCCAGGCCGACGAGCTGAATTCGACCTTTCTCGGCATCCTATTCGGAGTCGTCATCGCGGTTTTCCTGTATACGTTCCTCATCGCGATCTCCCTGCGAGAGCGCTTCTACGCGTATTACCTCGTCTACCTCCTCGGCCTTCTCTTCCTCGTGATGGCTTGGAGCGGGGGTATCAACCCGCTCTGGCGATTCAGCGGCGCCTGGGCGGCGAAGCGGGCTATACCCTTCTTCTCCTGCGTCATGGGCCTCGGGATCGCCGCCTTCGCGAGGCGCTTCCTCGACCTGAGGCAGAGCTCTCGCCCGCTCTCCGGAGCGCTTCTGGGCGTCGTTTGGTTCGCCCCCGTCTTCGCTGCGGGCCTCGCCTTCCTGGACCTAAGGCTGGCGACGGCGGCCGGCATCTTCTTCGACATGGCCGCCCGCCTCGTCATCCTCGCGGCCGGCGCCTTTGCCGTGGCGAGGACGGGCGGGCGGAGGGAGCGCTATTTCCTCGCCTCGTGGGCCTGCGCGAGCCTCGGGGCCGTCGTCTCGCGCCTGGGAGCCGCGGGCGTCCTCGACCCGGGCTTGGCGCCGTTCTGGGGGAACAGCGAGCAAGTCGGTGCGCTCCTGCAAGTCCTCCTCCTGTCCTACGGGATAACGGACGCGATCAACGCCATGCGCGCCGAGAAGGAGGAAGGTCAGCGCCTGTCGATCGAGCTGCTCGAGCGGGCGAACAGGGTGAAGGAGGATTTCGTCATCGGGACGAGCCTGGAGATCCGATCCCCGCTCTTCGGAATCGTGGGGCTCTCCGACGCCATCGACGACCTGGCCTCCTCGCGCGGGGAGGAGGCGTCGGAGGAGCGCAGGCTCGCCGGCCTCGTCAAGGCCGAGGCGCTGCGCCTGCTCGGAAGCGTGGCGAGCATAGCCGCGTACGTGCGCCTTCGCAACGGCGACCTGGCCCTCGTCGCCGAGCGGGTTTCCCTGCGCGAGGTCTGCGAGGGCGCGGCCGGGACGGCGTCGCACATCGCGTCCGGCAAGGATATCGCCGTCGAGAACGCCGTCGAGGACTCCGAGATCGGGACGGACGGCCACGTCCTGGAACAGATCGCCTACAACCTCCTCGCGGAGGCCTTCAAGCGCAGCCCCGCCGGCATCGTGCGCATCGAGGGCCGGGCCGAGGGCGAGCGCGTCGCCTTGGCCGTCGTCGACTGCGCGCCCGCCCTGAGCGACGAGGTGCTGGCCCGATTCCGCTCCAGGGGCAGCCCGAGCGGGCCGGAAGCGGTCGGCCCGGGCCTCGAGCTCCTGGTCGCCAGGCTCCTGGCCGAGCGCCTCGGGGGCTCGCTCCGCTATTCCTGGTCCGAGGGCCGCGGCCGCTTCGACCTCGACTTGCCGAGGGAATGCACCTGGCGGCAGGCGGGGAGGGCCGCCGGCCGCGGGAGTTTTTTTTCCATCCTAGGCAGGATCGCCGCGAGGGGCGCCCGCCCGATCCGCGCCGACCTGTCGGAGACGCCGCTGGGCAAGGGCACGCGCGGCTCCGTCCTCGCGTACGACGAGGATCCCGTATTCCTCGAGGCGCTCAAGCGCTTCCTCGAGGGAAGGGGCTATTCCGTCGCTCCGGCGCTGTCCGCCGACGCGGCCGTCGCCTTCGCGCTGTCCCGGCGCTTCGACCTCGCCCTCCTCGACGCCACCGGCCAAGGGAAGGCCGGGCTCGCGGCCTGCGCGCGGATCCGCGCGGCCCGCGGCATGGACGAGCTGCCCATCGTGGTGATGACCGACAGGGAGAGCGTCGAGGCCGTGGAGGCCGCGTTCCGCGCGGGCGCGAGCGACTACCTGCCCAAGCTCTCGCCCAACGAGCTCCTCTTCGCGCGCGTCGACAACCTCGTCTCGCTGAGGCGCGCCATGGAGGACGCCCTCGAGACGCGCAAGCGCATCGCCGAGCTCGAGAAGCTCAAGACCCTCGGCGTCCTGGCCGCAGGGGTCGCCCACGAGGTGAACACGCCGAACAACGCGGTGATCCGCAATCTTCCCGTCATTTCCGAGGTTTGGCGCGAGCTCTCGCCGAGCCTGCGGAGGCTCATGGAGGAGGCCGAGGGCTTCAGCGTGCGCGGCTGGTCTTCCGAGGAGCTCATGCGGGAGCTCCCGGAGCTCCTCGCCGACACGTACAACGCGGGCCTCCAGATCAAGAAGATAGTCGAGGACCTCAAGGACTATGCGAGGGATTCCTCCGGCTCGCCCCCCGAGCCCGTGGACATCTCGGCGGTCGCCGCCTACGCGTCGCGCCTGCTCCAGCCGCTGGTGGGCCGATCCACCCGGCGCTTCGCGCTCGACGCGCCGGCGGGGTTGCCGCCTGCGGAGGCCAATTTCCAGAAGATCACCCAAGTGGCTGTCAGCATCCTCGAAAACGCGCTCCAGTCGCTCACCGGGCCCGAGGCGGGGGTCACCCTGCGCACCCGCTTCGACCCGGGCAGGGGCTGCGTCCTCCTCGAGTGCGAGGACGAGGGCAGGGGCATCGACCCCGACCAGTTGAAGAGCGTTTTCGAGCCCTTCTTCACCACCAAGCGCGACGAAGGCGGCACGGGGCTCGGCTTGTCGGTGGCCCTCGGCATAGTACGCGACGCCGGGGGCGAGATCGAGATAGAATCGAAACGGGGCAGGGGCACTACCGTGCGGGTAGTCCTTCCCGCCATTACCGAGGAGAAGAGGGGCAGCGATGAGCGAAGAGAGTAAATCCAGCATCCTCGTCGTCGACGACGATCCCGACGTCCTCAGGCGCATGGACCGCTTCCTCAGGTTCGAGGGCTTCCGCGACATCGTATGCTGCTCCGACCCGCGCGATGTGGCCGCCCTCGTCGACCGCAGCGAATTCTCCGTGATGGTCCTCGACCTGCTCATGCCTGGCATGCCGGGACAGAAGGTGCTCGAGGAAACGCGGGAGCGCCATCCCGAGGTCCCGGTGATCGTCGCGACGGCGGTAAACGACCTCGACAGCGCGATCGACTGCATGCGGCACGGCGCCTTCGACTACGTCCCCAAGACCGCCGAGACGGGGCGCCTGGCCTCCAGCATCCGCCACGCCCTCTCGATACGGGAGCTCCAGCGCGATTATTCGGCCCTGAAGGATACCCTGCTGGCGGCCAAGCGTCCCGAGTCGCCCGCCTTCGCCGACTTGGTCACCTCCGACGAGCGAATGTTGAGCGTCCTGCGCTACGTCGAGACGATCGCCGCCTCGCCCAAGCCCATCCTCATAATGGGCGAGTCCGGCACGGGCAAGGAACTCATGGCCCAGGCGGTCCATCGCCTCTCGGGCAGGAAGGGACCCCTCGTCAGCCTGAATATAGCCGGACTCGACGATACGATGTTCGCCGATAGCCTCTTCGGACATAGGCGCGGCGCCTTCACGGGGGCGGACACGGATCGCGGCGGCCTCATTGAGCGAGCCGAGGGAGGGACGCTGTTCCTCGACGAGATCGGCGAGCTTTCCCAGGTCTCCCAGGTCAAGCTTCTGCGCCTTATCGAGGACAAGCGCTACTACCCCCTCGGCGCGGACCTCCCCAAGGCGTCGAGCGCGACGGTCGTCACGGCGACTAACCGCGACCTGAGGGCGGCTTCCGTCGCCGGCGCGTTCCGCCTCGACCTCTTCTATCGCCTCCAGACCCACCTCGTCCAGCTGCCCCCCCTTCGCGACAGGCTGGGCGACCTGCCCCTCCTCCTCTCGCATTTCGTGCGGCAATCCGCCGAGCGCCTGGGGCGGGGCGTGCCGTCCATACCCGAGGAGCTCGTGCTGCTCCTGGAGTCCTACGACTTCCCCGGCAACGTCCGAGAACTGGAATCCATGGTCTTCGACGCCATGAGCGGCCTCAAGGGCGGAGTGCTCGGCCTCGAAAGCTTCCGACGCAAGATATCCCGCGGGACCAATCCGAAGAGCGCGCCGGGAAAGGCCGTCACCGGCAACGACGCGACCCGCTTCTCCTCGTGGGAAAGGCTTCCGAGCCTAAAGCAAACCTCGGAGGAGCTCATCCGAGAGGCCTTGCGACGGACCAAAGGCAACCAGGGCATCGCCGCAGATCTCCTGGGAATCTCGCGTACGGCATTGAATAAAAGACTAAAAAGCACTCGGGAAGTAGAAAACGACCAAGAAGATGAGTAATTAGCTCTGTGAATATTTTCACAACCTATATGCTTCGGCACATGTTGAATAAATATATATATAATATAGGAATAACGATAAAAAACAGCATGCTGATAAATATATAATTGAAAAATGGCACAGGGCTAGTACCCGACCCCGGCCTTTTCAGCCTTGTAGACGCTCGTCTACAAGGCTTCTTTTTATAACCGGAATTTCCTTGTTTCTAGGAATAAGTACATATAGTGCGCCTTCTTTGTTTGTTGGCACAGAAGATGCTCTATAGGTAGCAGGTAATAAAGTGGATTTAAAAGTTCAGATGTAAAACGATCCTAGGTAAAAAGGTCCGAATTTAACAAAGTGTAGGTAAAAATAGAGCGACCGTTTTTACCCGGGAACGGCGGTAGCTCAAAATTATCTGTTTCCTGCCGCTCGTATCTATAAATACAACGGGTGGGGGCCGCGAGGGTTAATTCCCCGCGGCCCTATTTTTTTGCCTCTTTCCAGCGAAGCCAGACCTCGATCGGCTTTTCCAGGGTCAGGGCTTGTATGATCGGGATCCTCGCCGTCAGGGTGGAGCCCTCGAGGCTGCCTCCGCCGGAGCCAATGACCGCTCCCGGGGCCGAGAGGGACAGGATGATCGCCGCGGCTTCCATCGCCGGCATCGCCTTGTCCCCCAGTATGCTCCTGAGCATCGTCTTGTACTCAGCCATGGTGACCGGGTCCTCCTCGAGGGCGGGGGGCGAGAGGGCATCCAACAGGTAGGGATCGATCCCCGGGAAGAGGGCCGAGAGGGCGCGGACGCTCCCGCGATCCAGGCGGAACCGGCATTCGGCCCAGCCCGCTCCCCGCGAAACCGCGATGAGCCCGGAGCCCTTGAGGTCGGGCGAGGCAGCCAATTCCTCGAGGCTCCGCGCGGAGACGGTTACTCGGATCGAATCCGGGCTGGGCTGGGCGAGTTCCTCCAATGACAGGGCGGGGCGGGCTGCGACGGAGGCCCGGATGGCCGCGGCGTCGAAGAAGGTTCCCGTCGAGCCGCTGGCGAGCTTGCGGAATTTCGCCGCCAAGGGCGACGGAACCTCCGCTTGGACCGAGAGGCCCGCGCCGCCGTCCGCCCGGATGGCGGCGGAGACCGAGCCCGAGCAGGAGGCGAGGAGCAGTGCCGCCGCCAGGAAGGCGGCGCCAAGGCATAGGGATCCCGCGATTACCAGGAAGAGAGCCCGCTTGCCCTGCCATCGCGGATCGCGCATGCTTACCATATCGGAGCTAACATCCATATTGACCCTAAGTTACCGCAACTTTCCCGTTTCCGGCTTGTCAAAGCGATATTGCCCCCATGTGCTATTGCGGCGACCCGGGCGATGTAGCTAGCATATGGAGTGCGGAGGACCGGATGAAGACACAGCGCGACGAGCCTTGGAAATTCCTGGACGATTACCGCGGGACCGCTTTCGGAGGCGAATGGCCGACCCTTCCCGAGCTATTCGCCCTCAGCGCGAAGCGCTATCCCGACCGCGCCTGCTTCACGGTCTACGAGCCCGAGCGCCGCAGCCTGAGCTATCGCGAGTCGCTCGCCAAGATCGAAGGAGCGGCGCGCAAGCTCCGCTCCCTGGGCATAGGGAGAGGCGACAAGGTAGCGGTCTCCGGCAAGAATAGCCCCGAATGGGCCGTCGCCTATTTCGCCGCGCTCACCGCCGGCGCCGTCGTCGTTCCCCTCGACTACCAGCTCGCGGTCCCGGAACTGGCCAACCTCGTGAAGGCCGGGGACGTGGTCGCCCTCTTCGTGGACGAGGAGAAGGAGACCGAGCTCTCGGCTGCCTGCCCCTCGCTCAAGGCGGTATTCTCCCTCGCCGCGGGCAGGGCCGGCAACGTGCTCGACCTGGATTCCCCCGCCTCCGGCGGGTCCGGCGCCCCGGCCTTCGAGGAAGCGGCGGAGGGCGATCTAGCGGCGATACTTTTCACGAGCGGCACGATGGGCAGCCCCAAAGGCGTGATGTTGACTCACCGCAACCTCGTCGCGGACGCCTACCTATCCCAATCCAACCTGCCTATCTACCACACCGACGTCTTCTACGCCCTGTTGCCCATCCATCACGCCTACACGATGCTCGCGGTCTTCATCGAGGGCGTGGCCGTGGGCGCCGAAATAGTGTTCGGCAAGCGGATGGTGATCAAGCAGGTCTTCAAGGACCTCAAGGAAGCCAAGGTCACGATGTTCCTCGGCGTGCCCCTGCTTTTCAACAAGGTGCTCGCCGGCATCATGAAGGGCGTGAAGGAGAAAGGGCCGATCGTCCACGGCCTGATCCTCGCCCTCATGGGCGTATCCTTCGTCGTGAAGAGGCTTACCGGCAAGAATCCGGGGAAGTTGATATTCCATTCGCTCCTCGACAAGGCCAGCCTCGCGAGCGTCCGCATATGCATCTCGGGGGGCGGCCCGCTCTCGCCCAAGGTGTTCCGCCGCTACAACGAGCTCGGCATCGATTTCGTCCAGGGGTACGGCCTCACCGAGACCTCGCCGATACTCACCCTCAACCCCACCGAGGCCTTCATCGTGACGAGCGTCGGAAAGCTAGTCTCCGGCGTGGAGATGAAGATCCTCGAGCCGGACGCCGAGGGCATCGGTGAGATCGCGGTCCGCGGCCCCATGGTCATGTCGGGCTACTACAAGATGCCTGCCGAGACGGCCGAGGTCTTGAGCCCTGACGGCTGGCTCAAGACCGGGGACATCGGCTACAAGGACGATGACGACTACGTTTATCTTGAGGGTAGAGCCAAGAACCTGATCGTCACCGAGGGCGGCAAGAACGTCTACCCCGAGGAGATCGAGAACCGCTTCCAGCTTTTCGACGAGGTCGAGCAGGTCCTCGTCTGCGGCTACATGGAGGACGCCGAGACCGAGAGCGAGGGGATCGAGGCCCGGCTCTTCCCGAACGCGGAACACTTCAAGCCGGCGGGCGAGGGTGCGCAGGCCATGGATTGGGACGCCGCGGAGTCGAGGCTTCGAGAGGTCGTCGAGACCGTCAACCAAAAGCTCCTGCCCTACCAGAAAATCTCCAAGGTGACCGTGCTTCGCGAGCGGCTGGCGGAGACGACGAAGAAGACGGTAAAGCGCTTCGCGGTCGCGAAGGGATAAACCAAGAGCAGTCTATCGGACTACCGTTGGGGGGTCCTGCAACAAGAATTCGCGTACCTCGCTCCGCGTGGATGCTCTGCGGTCACCCGATCGAGGCTGCGTCTTCAAGCCTTCGCAGCCCCCGCGATAATGCGACATGGAGAGCCGTAGAGCGATCTATCGATTGATCAAATTAGTTTGTAATCGGTGATTATGCTCAATCGACAAGGCGCTCGGGTCTCCTCATTCAGCTGGCATTTGGTTGCCGAGGTGAAGCGGCAGTTCTGAGGCTATTTCGTCCCGTAAACGGGCACTGGCTGCGTGCTGTTGCGCAGTAGCACCTCGCCGATTCGGACCAGGCGGGCCTGGCTCTCGAGCTCGAGCTGCCTGAACACTGACTGCGAGAGCAGGAGGTCCTGCTTGAACTCCCTGCACAGTGAGTCGAGCCGGGCGGCCGTGGAGACGGCCTCGCCGAAGACGCCCAGCCTCCGCGATCCCTGGACGCCGAGGTCCCCCGCGACGATCGTGCCCGAGTGCATGCCTATGCTGACGTCCGAAGGCGCGGGCAGGGAGGCGGACTGCAAGTCGTCGCGCAGGCCCGGAAGCTCCGCGATGAAATCACGGGCGCAGGCGAGCGCGCGCTCGGCGGCGTCCTTCTCGCCCAATAGCCCGAACACGACGAGGACCGAGTCGCCCGTAGTGCCGGCGATGCGGCCGCCGTGGCGATCGGCGGCGACGGCCCAGACCGAGTAGTAGCGGTTTAATAGCGCCACCGCGCGCTCGGGGCTGAGGCGGTCGGCGAGGCCGGTGAAGTCCCTGATGTCCGAGGAGACGACCGTGACGGTCGAGGCCTCCCCGGCGGCGGCGGCGGGATCGCCGATCCGCTCGTCGACGCGGGCCGTCCCGAAGAGGCCCGCTATGCGCGACCGGAGGCTGAGGGCCTTGACCTTGCTCGCCAAGAGCATGATGCCGAAGGTCGCGACGCCGAAGACCAGGAAATCGTTCTGGGGGGTTTCCAGGAACTTGAGGAAGGAGGAGCCGAAGGTCGCGAGCCCGAGGGCCTTAGCGTACTGCGCCTGGCTGATTTCGCCAGAGGCCAGGCGCTTCGAGAGTCCGAGGCGCAGGTCGAGGTAGAAATAGAAGAAGATGAATACGAGCACGACGCCCGTAGCCAGGAAGGCCTCGGCCGCGCGCTTGAACCAGGCGCCCCTGCCGGAGAGGGCGACCGCTTGGAAGAGGCCCACGTACAGCGCGGCGCCCCAGATGAAGGCGTTGGCCATGTCGAGGGGGACGAAGGTGCCAGTGAGCATTCGTACGAGGGTATAGGCTGAGGGCGTGATGAACGAGAAAAGAATCCTGAGGATCGGCTTGTGCCCCTGCCCGACGAGCAGGAGTATCTGCACGACGAGGAACAGGGTCACTATGATGATGGAAGTGGGGCCGAGCGCATCCCCGGAGTGGGTGATGAGCAGCATTAGGATGAAGAACACGAAGAACTGGCTGGAGTAGAGGAAGAATTCGTCGAAGAAGCGCTTAAAATCCATCCGCATCCGTTCATAATACCCGCAGTCGGAGTCCCTGCAAAGCCCGATCGAGCCGCGTGGGGCATTGAAGTAGCTTGACTCTACGCGCGGGGAATGTACAATATCAACCAGCATTTTTTTAGAAATATGGAGGTTCTATGAAGAGAATCGCTATGATCTTCGTGGCGCTCGCCATCGTCGCGGCGAGCTCATCGTTCGCCCAGGCGAAGTACCACATCGGCATCGTGACCGGGACCGTCTCCCAGTCCGAGGACGATCTCCGCGGCGCCGAGGCCCTTATCAAGGCCTACGGCGACGTCAAGTCCGGCGGCATGATCCAGCACATCACCTATCCCGACGACTTCATGTCCCAGCAGGAGACCTTCATTTCCTCGGTCGTGTCCCTCGCGGACGACAAGCTCATGAAGGCGATCGTGATCAACCAGGCCATCCCCGGCTCCACCGAGGCCTTCAAGCGGGTTAAGGCCAAGAGGCCCGACATCCTCCTCCTCGCCGGCGAGCCCCACGAGGATCCCCTCGTCATCCAGAGCTCGGGCGCGGACATGATCCTCTCGAACGACTTCGTGTCGCGCGGCTACACCATAATCTGGGCGGCCAAGCAGCTCGGCGCCAAGAAATTCGTCCACATCTCCTTCCCCAGGCACATGTCCTACGAGACCCTGAGCCGCCGCAACGAGATCTTCAAGGTCGCCTGCGCGGACCTCGGCCTCGAGTACGCCTTCGAGACCGCGCCTGATCCTACCTCCGACGTCGGTATGCCCGGCGCCCAGCAGTTCATCATGGAAAAGACCCCTCAGTGGATCGAGAAGTACGGTAAGAACACCGCCTTCTTCTGCACCAACGACGGCGAGACCGAGCCCCTGCTCCGCCAGTTGCTCGCGTACGGCGGCATCTTCATCGAGGCCGACCTCCCCTCGCCGCTCATGGGCTACCCGGGGGCGCTCGGGATCGACCTCAAGGCCGAGATGGGCAACTTCCCCGCCATCCTCAAGAAGGTCGAGGCCGCGGTGATCGCCAAGGGCGGCGCCGGGCGCTTCGGCACCTGGGCTTTCTCTTACGGCTTCACGGTTTCCGCCGGCCTCGGCGAGTTCGCCAAGAACGTCCTCGACGGCAAGGCCAAGAAGGATTCCCTCAAGGATCTCTTCACCGCCCTCGGGAAGTACACTCCTGGTGCCAAGTGGAACGGCGCCTACTACACCGATGCCAACACCGGAGTCCGCGCCAAGAACCAGGTGCTCGTCTACATGGACACCTATATCATGGGCAAGCCCGGCAAGTTCCTCCCCACGACCACGCTCAAGATCCCGGACAAGTACTTCCTCATCAAGAACAAGTAAAAATTCCTATCGTCATGACGAGGGGCCTCGCGGCCCCTCGTTTTTTCCTCGGCTTTCCGCCGCGATCCGCTTTCAAGGGGAAATTATGGGGCAGCAGGGTCCGATTCTCTCCGTCGAGCACGTCTCGAAGGAATTCTACGGCAACGTCGTCCTCAACGACGTTTGCTTCGAGCTGAAGGCGGGGGAGATCCTCGGCCTCGTCGGCGAAAACGGCGCCGGCAAGACGACCTTGATGCGCATCCTCTTCGGGATGCCGGTCATAGCCGAGACCGGTGGCTACAAGGGCCGCATCTGCCTCGACGGCCAGGAAGTCCGTTTCTCCAGCCCCTTCGACGCGCTCGACTCGGGGATCGGCATGGTCCATCAGGAATTCAGCCTCATACCCGGCTTCACGACGACCGAGAACATCGTGCTCAATCGGGAGTCGATGAGGCCGAGCATCCTCAACGACGTCTTCGGGGACCGCATGAGCGTACTCGATAGGCCGGACATGAGGAAGCGCGCCGAGGCCGCCATCGCCAAGCTCGGCGTCAAGCTCGACCCGGACCTGCTCATCTCCGAGATGCCGGTCGGGCACAAGCAGTTCACCGAAATCGCTCGCGAGATCACCCGGACCAAGACCCGGATCCTCGTGCTCGACGAGCCGACCGCCGTCCTCACCGAGTCCGAGGCCGAGGTGCTGCTGGCCGCCCTTCGGAACATCGCCAAGCTCGGCATCGCGATCATCTTCATATCCCACCGCTTGCGCGAGGTGGTCGACGTCGCCGACCGAGTCGTAGTGCTTCGCGACGGCCTCGCCATCAAGGACCTCCCCGTAGCGGGCGTCTCCGTCCGGGACATCGCGTCCTGGATGGTCGGCAGGACCGTCGCCGCCGACGCGGTCGCGGGCGGCGAGGGCCGGGAGTTCGGGGACGAGCTGCTCAAGGTCGAGGGCCTCTGGGTGGACATGCCCGGCGAGACCGTCCGCGACGTCAGCTTCTCGGTCCGGAAGGGAGAGATCCTCGGTTTCGGGGGCTTGGCCGGACAGGGCAAGCTAGGAATCCCGAACGGCATCATGGGCCTCTACCCGGCCGGGGGAAGCGTCGGCCTGCGCGGGAAGGGCGTCCCGCTGGACTCTCCCCGGGCGGCGCTCGAGGCGGGGATGGCCTTCGTATCGGAGGACCGCCGCGGGGTCGGCCTCCTCCTCGACGAGAGCCTCGACTGGAACATCGCCTTCACGGCCATGCAGGTCCAAGGCGCCTACCTCCGGCCCATCCTCGGCGGCCTCTTCAAGATCCGCGACGAGGCCGGGATGAGGAAGCTCACGGAGGAGTACGTCGGCGCCCTCGACATCAAGTGCACCAGCCCGAAGCAGAAGGCCAAGGAGCTCTCGGGCGGCAACCAGCAGAAAATCTGCCTCGCGAAGGCCTTCGCCGTGAAGCCCGACCTCCTCTTCGTCTCGGAGCCGACTCGCGGGATAGACGTTGGGGCGAAGAAGCTGGTCCTAGACACGCTGCACAGGTACAACAGGGAATACGGCACGACGATCGTCATGGTGTCGAGCGAGCTCGAGGAGCTGCGCGCCATCTGCGACCGAATCGCGATCGTGGACGAGGGAAGGATCGCGGGAATACTGCCGCCGACCGCGGAGCTGCCCGAGTTCGGCCTGCTGATGTCGGGCCTGGCGGCGAGAAACGCGCGGGAGGCCGTCAATGCCTAAGTCGACGCCCAATATCAAGCAATTCGTGACCGACTTCGGTTGGCCCAGGATCATAATATTCTTCTTCCTCGCCCTGCTCTTCGCCGCCGCTCCCTTCGTCGGCGTCAGGATGGACGCGTCCATCTCGGACGTGTTCAACCGCTTCGGCCAGAACGGCCTGTTCGTCCTCGCCCTGGTACCGATGATCCAATCTGGCTGCGGCCTCAACTTCGGGCTGTCGATCGGCATCATCGCCGGCCTGATAGGCTCCACGCTCTCCGTGCAGCTCGGCCTGATCGGGTTCGGGGGCTTCTTCGGGGCCGTGGCCCTGGCCCTGCCCTTCGCTGTGCTCTTCGGATGGGTCTACGGCAAGCTCCTGAACAAGGTCAAGGGCGAGGAGATGACTATCGCCATGTACGTCGGCTTCGCCGGCGTCATGTTCATGTGCATCATGTGGCTCGTGCTTCCGTACACGTCCCCGACGATGGTCTGGGGCTACGCCGGCAAGGGCCTGCGTACGACGATAACCGTGGAGGGCTTCTATCGCCAGGTGCTCAACGAGTTCCTCGCGATAAGGATCGGGCCGAACTTCGTGTTCCCCACGGGAATGCTCCTCTTCGACGGCCTCTGCGCCTACCTGCTCTGGCTCTTCATGCGGACCAAGACTGGGACGGCGATGACGGCCGTGGGATCGAACCCCGACTACGCCCGCGCCTCCGGGATCAGCGTCGACCGGATGAGGACCACCTCGGTCATCATCTCGACCGTGCTCGGCGCCGTCGGAATCGTCGTCTTCCAGCAGAGCTACGGCTTCATCCAGCTATATACGGCCCCTCTCGCGATGCCCTTCGCGGCCGTTGCCGCGATCCTCATCGGAGGGGCCTCGGTCAACAAGGCCAGCATGGTCAACGTCCTCGTCGGAGCCTTCCTCTTCCAAGGCCTCCTCACGATGACGCCGTCGGTCATTAACTCGGCGCTCCACACCGACATCAGCGAGGTCGTTCGGCTCATCGTGTCGAACGGAATCATCATCTACGCCCTCACGAGAAAGACGAAGGTAGCCAAATGAGCGGCAAGAAAAGCCTCGGTCGCTTCCTAACTGAGAATGCGGTCGTCATCCTGTTCCTCCTCATCACGATCGCCGCGATCCCCTCGTCCGGCCTATCCATTCAGTACATCCTCCAGGAGATGATCACCCGGCTAGGGCGAAACACCTTCCTGGTCCTCGCGCTCATCCTGCCCATCTACGCCGGGATGGGCCTAAATTTCGGCATGACCCTCGGGGCGATGTCGGGCCAGCTTGGCCTCATCCTCGCGATCAACTTCAATGTGGGAGGAGTCGAGGGCCTGGCCTTCGCCGCCCTCCTGGGCACGCCCGTGTCGGTCCTGATGGGTTATATCTGCGGCTCGGTGCTCAATAAGGCCAAGGGCCGCGAGATGGTCACCGGATACATGCTCGCCTTCTTCATAAACGGCATCTACCAGCTGGTCATCCTATACATGATGGGCGCCATCTTCCCGATCCGCTCGCCGGCGATCCTTCTGTCGCGGGGCTACGGGATCAGGAACACGCTCAACCTCGAGGGCGTGCGCCAATCCCTCGATAACCTGCTGATGCTCAGGCTGGGGGGCTACGCCCTCCCGCTCGCGACCTTCATCGTGATCGCCGTCCTCTGCGCGTTCGTCATCTGGTTCAAGAAGACGAAGCTCGGCCAGGACATGAGGGCGGTCGGACACGACATGACGGTCGCCGAGTCGGCCGGCGTTCCGGTCGACAGGACGCGCATCATCGCCATCATCATCTCGACGGTCCTCGCCTGTTACGGGCAGATCATCTTCTTGCAGAACATGGGCAACATGGCCACCTACAACGCCCACGACCAGACGAGCTTCTTCGCGGTCGCCGCGATCCTCGTCGGCGGGGCGTCGGTGAAGAAGGCCTCGATACCGAACGTCTTCATCGGGGTCATCCTGCTCCACGTGCTCTTCGTCGTGACCCCGAGGGCGGGGCAGAACCTCTTCGGCTCCGCCATGATCGGCGAGTACTTCAGGCAGTTCATCGGCTACGGGGTCATCGCCCTGTCCCTCGTGCTCTACGCCTGGAGGGCCCGCAAGGACGCGTTGCGCGCCCGAGAAGGCCTGCGCAGGGCTTCGATCGCCGCCGCGCCCGAAGGAGCCGCCAAATGAGCGAGAAGAAAGTCGATCCCAAAATCGCGGCCAGGCGGCTCCTTGTGAGGGGCGGCCTGGTGGTCGCCTACGTTTTCCTGGTCGGCCTCTTCTTCGTGACGGGCAAGGGGCACACCGTCCTCGTAGACAACAAGGACGCGGCGGACGGCTCGGCCGTCGGGATCAACGGCGCGCTCGTCTCTATCGACGGACGCGAAGCCCTCGAGCAATATCCCGGCGACCGCGACATCGTCCTGCTGAAGGGCCAGCGGCATCGCGTGCGCATCCAGCTGCCTTCCGGCGAGCCGCCGATCGAGATGAGCCTCGCCCTCCCGCTCAATACCGATATGCTCCTCCTCTCCATCCCGAAGCTCGTCGCGAAGCAGGCGGGCTATCTGGAGGAATTCGTCCAGCGGGACCAGCCCCGCCCGGCGGACGAGAAGGTCGGCGACAACAACGCCTTCACTTCGCCGGACGCGCCGGTGACGACGCCCGCTCCGTAGCGCGAAGATGAAGCCCCGATTCGCTAAGGCCCCGCTGGCCGTGGTGGCGGCGCTGGCCCTGGCGGCGGCTCTCCCGTCCTGCGCCCGCCATGGCTCGGTGGTGGCAAGCCCGCCCCGCGTCGTGATCGTCACCCCGACCGAAGCCGCTGCGGGAGGTGCGTTCCGCGGGGCGGAGGCTTTCGTCCGCTCCAACGAGGCCAAGGGCCCCAGGGGCGGAGCTACTCACGCCGTTTTCCCGGACAAGCCGGCGTCCGGGGGAGCGGAGGCGGCATTCTCCGACTTCGTCGCCGCCGCCGCGCGGGATCCCCTAGTCAAGGCGATCGTCGTCAATCCGGCCCTACCAGGATGCGCCGAGGGATTTCGACTCGCTCGCGAGGCGCGCCTCAAGGATTCGAGGCCCGAGATCCTCTGCGTCGCCGGCGATTCGCGAGAGGACGGGCTCGTAATCGAGGCTTCCGCCGACCTGGTCGTCGACTTGGATCGCGTCTATCGCGCCTACCTGATACCCTGGGCGGCCAGGAAGATGGGCGCGAAAGCCCTCGTGGCTGCATACGCGCGCGGAGAGGATTCGGATCCGGTCGCGGCTCGCGAGCGCGCGATCATGTCCGCCGCCTGCTCGGAGCTAGGCTTGCGCTACGCGGCCATGGTCGCGCCTCCCGGCGTCGATAGCGCCGGCTACGCGCGGGCCATGACGGGAACCTGGCTCCGCGACTTCGGCCCCGACGCGGGGCTGTATTGCTCGGCCGCCGAGCTCGCGCCGCCGTTGCTCGCGGGCGCAATCGCCGGCGGCGGCATCGCGGCGGACCTGGCGGCGGGGCCGACCCGGGCGGCCTACGCGGCCGCTCTCGGCCTGGACCTGGGCGAGGCCAAGGGCGACCCGAGAAAGGAGCGCCGCATCGTCGAGGACGCCGTCGCCCGCTTGGGCGGGCGCGGCCGCTTCGGCCTATGGGAAGCCGACTACGCCGAGGCGAGCGTCGAGGGACTGGCCGAGTTCGCGGCGCGCGCGGCTTCGGGCGCCCCTCGAAGGGACGACGCCAAGGACTTGCTGGCGGCGCTCGGCGCCCGCGCGCCGGCGGCGGCCTGGCTCGCCGCCTACGACGTCGATCCCGACACGGGGGTAAGGTCGGCGAACCGCGTCCTTCTTCGGCAGGATATCTACGCGCTCGGGACCGGTTACCTCCAGAGCGCCCTTCCTGTCGTACCGGCCAAGTACCTCTCCCTGGTCCCGCCCGCCTCGCATTATTGATTATTCGAGCTCGCCTCGACTAATATCTCCTGACCTCTACGGCGATCCATGAAAGGGAGCAGCTCGATGGCAAAGTATCCGTTCGGGGAGATAGAGAAGAAATGGCAGGCGAGATGGGAGGCCGACAAGGCCTTCCGCGCCGTCGAGGACCCGGCCTTTCCCAAATCCAAGCGCCGCTATGTCCTCGACATGTTTCCCTATCCCTCGGGCGCCGGCCTCCACGCCGGGCACGTCGAGAACTACACGATCACCGACATGTACTGCCGCTACCTCAGGATGAACGGCTTCAACGTCCTTCACCCGATGGGCTTCGACGCCTTCGGCCTGCCAGCCGAGAACTACGCGATAAAGACCGGCACCCGCCCCGCGGTGACGACGCAGGAGAACGTCGACCGTTTCCGCGAGCAGATCAAGGCCATGGGCTTCTCCTACGACTGGGACCGCGAGTTCTCGACGACCGACGCCGACTACTACAAGTGGACCCAATGGATCTTCCTCAAGCTTTTCGAAAAGGGCCTGGCCTACGAGTCCGACATGCCGATCAACTGGTGCCCCTCCTGCAAGACCGGCCTCGCCAACGAGGAGGTCATCGACGGCGAGTGCGAGCGCTGCCACACGAAGGTCACGCGCAAGCGACTGCGCCAGTGGGTGCTCAGGATCACCGCCTACGCGGACCGCCTCCTCTCCGACCTCGCTTCCGTCGACTGGCCCGAGCCGATCAAGCAGATGCAGCGCAACTGGATCGGCAGGTCCGAGGGCGCATTGGTGCATTTCGATGTCGAGGGCCATGGCGAAAGGCTGGAGATATTCACGACCCGCGCCGACACGCTCTTCGGGGTCACCTACATGGTCCTATCGCCCGAGCATCCCTTCGTCTCGAAGATAACCTCGAGCGCGCAACGCGCCGAAGTCGCGGCCTACGTCGAGGCGGCGGCGCGCAAGAGCGACATGGAGCGCACCGAGCTCGCCAAGGACAAGACGGGCGTCTTCACCGGCGCCTTCGCGGTCAATCCCCTGAACGGCGCTCGCGTGCCGATCTGGATCTCGGACTACGTCCTCATCTCCTACGGGACCGGCGCGATCATGGCCGTGCCCGCCCACGACGACCGCGACTGGGCCTTCGCCAAGAAATTCGGCCTGCCAATCATCCAGGTAGTCGCCTCGAAGGATCAGTACGAGTCCGGCTTCGATTTCTCGAAGGAGCCGGCCGAGTGCGACATCGAGGATGGCTACTCGGTCAATTCCGGCGAGTTCTCCGGCATGACCACCGAGGAGGCCAAGCTTAGGATAATCGAGAAGGTCGAGCGCGACGGCATCGGCAGGAAGTCGGTCAACTACAAGCTGCGCGACTGGCTCTTCTCGCGTCAGCGCTACTGGGGCGAGCCCATGCCCCTCGTGCACTGCGACAAGTGCGGGGTCGTCCCCCTTCCTGAGAAGGACCTCCCCCTCATGCTGCCGGAGGTCGAGAGCTACGAGCCTTCGGGCACGGGGGAGAGCCCCCTCGCGAAGATCGAGGACTGGGTGCGCACGACCTGCCCGAAATGCGGCGGTCCCGCGCGCCGCGAGACCAACACGATGCCCCAATGGGCCGGCTCCTGCTGGTACTACCTGCGCTTCATCGATCCCAAGGACGGGAACTCGTTCGCCTCTAAGGCGGCCCAGGACTATTGGATGCCCGTCGACCTCTACGTAGGCGGGGCCGAGCACGCGGTGCTCCACCTTCTGTATTCGCGCTTCTGGCATAAAGTCCTTTTCGACCTCGGCCTCGTGAATACCGACGAGCCCTTCGCGCGCCTCGTGAACCAGGGCCAGATCCTCGGAGCCGACGGCGTGCGCATGTCCAAGTCCCGCGGCAACACCGTCAATCCCGACGACTACATCGCCTCGAGCGGCGCGGACGCCCTTCGCGTATTCATCATGTTCATGGGGCCCATCGAGGCCGAGAAGCCCTGGTCCACCGCGGGCCTCGTAGGCGTCGAGCGCTTCCTCGAGCGCTGCTGGGCCCTCGGGGAGAAGCCGAGCTCGGAGGGGAAGGGCGACGAAGCCCTGCTCCGCCTCATGCACAAGACCATCAGGAAGGTGAGCCTCGACACCTCCACGATGAACTACAACACGGCTGTCTCCCAGATGATGGTGTATAGCGCCGAGCTCGCGAAGCTCGAGGCGCTGCCGCGATCGCTCTGGGAGCCGTTGATCCTCATGCTCGCGCCCTACGCTCCCCATCTCGCGGAGGAGCTCTGGGAGCGCGCGGGCCATGCGAGGAGCCTGTCGAAGGAGGCTTGGCCGACCTTCGACGAGGCGCTCTGCGTCGACGAGACCAAGGAAATAGTCGTCCAGGTGAACGGAAAGCTGCGCGAGCGGTTCAACGCCGCATCAGGGACGCCGGAAGCGGCGCTTGAGGCTACCGCCCTCGCGCTTCCCAAGGTCCTGGAGTGGATCCAGGGCAAGAAGGTGGCGAAGGTAATCGTGATCAAGGACAAGCTCGTGAACATCGTCGTTTCGGGCTAGGGAGAGCCTGGGCCCCTGGCTCAATGGCCGCCCCTGAGCAAGGAAATCAGGAGCGGCGCGTAGGCGGCCATCGATGCGGCGGCGAGGGCGATGGAAGGGCCGGGCCCCGGCGATCTCCTCGCCTCGGGCGAGGGTTCCGCGATGGGTTCGTCCCAGACCTTTAGCATGAGGGCATCGGCGTCGGCGATCAGGGTCGCAGGCTTGATCGAGCCCTTGTATTCCACTATCCGGTCGTAATAGACGAAGGCGGACGCCACGAGCGAGCCGAAGCGCCCCGGCAGCTTCAGCCCCGGGAGGATGGTCGCCTTGGAGATATAGACGAGGCCCTCGAATACGAGGGCCTTTCCTATGCCGTCGAGGAGCGCGCCTTCCGTGATCTTGAGCGGGCCGAGGACGCCGATGACCCTGCCGACCGGTACAAGGAGGTTCGCGGCCACGATGCCCGCCGAGACGGCGAGGGTCGCCGCGAGCGACACCTTCTTGCCCGAGAACAGGGCCGCCGCCAGGAAGACGAGGAACATCGCCGCGCGCACCGCGATGGAGCGCTGGAAGAGATAGGCTGCCGATATCGCCGCTCCCGCGGCCGCGAGAGCCCAGGGCGAGAATAGGGCTTCCCAGCGCTCCCGGCGCCTCATCCTGCGCTCCCTGCTATCCATGCATCTCGCCCCGCGCGCGCGCGTACCAGCGAGATTCCCTCGCGAAGAGCTCCGCGAAGAAGCCGAGCAGGGCTCCCGTCGCCAGGCCCGTGGCCAGGAAGGGCGGCGCGATGAGCCTTACCGCGTCGCCGAAGACCAGGACGCTCGCGATGCCCATCTGGACCGCGTTGGAGGCTACGGCGCCGAGGATCGAGACGCCCACCGCGGACACCTGGCGGCCGAAGCCCTTGCGCGCCAGCCACATCGCGAGCGCGGCCGTCAGGGTTCCCGCGAGCGAGAAGAGGGCCACGTACGAGAAGAGCGAGCCCGAGATCACGCTCATGCCGAAGACCTTGACGAGGGCCAGGGCGAGGTACCAGGGCAGGGGCAGGAGGTCGGCCGCGAGCAGGATCGGGAGGTTGGCTATGCCCAGCCGCATGAAGGGCAGGGGCTTGGGGACCATGTACTCGATGGCCGAGAGGAAGAAGCAGAAGGCGCCGAGGAGCGCCGTGATATCGGCCGGTCCCTTAGTAGACCGAAGCGTCGACGCCGCCATCGGCCCTCCTTCCCTCGATGCTCACGAAAACCTGATTGGGGAGGCAGGCGAGCCACTCGCCCGGGCTATCGATCGAGCCCGCGGCTATGCAGGTCTTGTTCGGGCAGGGCGAGTCCTCGATGAAAACCTTCTTGTCGCGAATCTCGACGACGGTATCGCCCAAGGGGCCAGCGACGCGGAGCTCCCTGTCGGCGCCGAGGGGATAGACCCACTCTCCGCCCCTGCCCTTGAGCACGGCGCTGGCTTGGCCGCCGCCCGTTCCGTAGGCCGAGACGGCGGAAAAGGCGACCAGGCCCGCCGCCGCTATCGCAATGACGATATCGAGCGGTTTTAGGCGCATGGCGCCTAAACCTGGGTCAGTCCGAGCATCCGCAGCCGCCGTGGCCGCAGCCTTCGCTCTTGCCGTCCCCGCATTCGCCGTCGCCGCAATCGCCCTCGCAGCCGCAATCGCAGCCTCCGTGTACGTGGCCGTGCTCGAGTTCCTCGGCGGTGGCTTCGCGTACGTCGACGACCTTTACCGTGAAGTGGAGCTCTTCCCCCGCCAGCGGGTGGTTCGCGTCGATAGTGACCTCGTCGCCCTCGATCCCCATCACGGTGACGATCTGTGCGCCGTCCTCTCCGTGGGCCTCGAACTGCATGCCGGTCTCGATGGAGGCGCCCTCGCCGAATTCGGATTTATTTACCTTGAACATGAGCGCCTCGTCCCGCTCCCCGTAGCCTTCCTTCGCGGGAACGATGCAGTCGATCGCGTCGCCGGCCTTTTTGCCGAGGAGATTCTTCTCGAGGCCGGCGATGATGTTGTCGTTACCATGCAAATAGATAAGGGGATCTGAGGCCTCGGATGCGTCTATGACCTCGCCCGTGGAATCCTGGAGCTTGTAGTCTATTGTGACGACCCTGTCTTTCTCGATGACCATTGAATATCCTTTCGGGGGCGTGCCTTCCCCGCAACGCGAGGGAATAATGTATATATAATTTCCATATATGAAAAGAGGCATGCGCCTTTTCATGCTTTACTGTCTCCCCGGCGCTAGCCGATATTGTCACTAGCACTCGACCAGGGAGTCCCACTTCAATGTCCGACGAGTCCAGCTCTTCGCTTGCCAATATAGCTCTCGGGACGGCCTTAGCCCTCCTCTCGGTCCTTTCCCTAGCCTCCCTCGCCACCGCGGCCCTCGCTCCCGACGGCGCCCTGGCCCTCCTGGCCCAGCCCGGATCATTCCTCCTCGGGGCCTTCGCCTGGGCCGCCTTCTTCGTGCCCCTTTGGCTGGCTGGCGCCGCGGTCGTCGCCTTCCTCCCGGGATGGCGGCCGGGCGCCCTCGCCGCCCTCGCCGGCTCCGTCCTGCCCTTCCTCCCGATCGCGGCCATCGCGCGGCTTTCGGCCGAAGGCGAGCCCTTCCTGGTCGATCGTCCCTATCTGGCGGCCGTGGGCTTGCCCGCCCTGATGGTAGCCGGGCTCGCCTTCGCCCTGGCCTTGGCCGCCCTCGTCGTCTACCTGGCCAGGGCCCTGCCGCGCCTCCTCGAGCCCTCCCTGCCCACGGATATGCCCTCGGCTCGGGCCCTCGGCTTCATGCCGCCGCAAATCGCGGCGCCGACCAAGCCGCTCGCGATCTCGTACGGCGAAGTCGAGCGAAGCGAGGACGAGAGCTTCGAATTCCGCGTCCCGGTATTGCCTCCCCTCCCCGCGCTGCGAGCCCTCGAGGAGGATCCCGCGGCCGAGGAAGTGGAGACGGCCTCCGATCCTCGCCCGAGGACTCCGCGCGCGCCGGCGCCCGCGAAAGTAGCCGAGGCCGTCGTGGAGCTGGACGGGGAGAAGCGCATCGAGTTCACCTCGGTGCCGCCCTCCCATTCGCAGAAGGAGGAGGAGGCCGCGGCGGCCGCGCTCAAGCGGATCTTGGCGCGTCGGAAGGACAAGCCCTACGCGGTGCCTTCCGACGGCATCCTCACGGCCTACCCCGACGGCGAGTATTGGATAGTGGACGAGAAGACGAAGCGCTCGGCCGTGGTCCTGCGCGATACCTTGGCCGAATTCAAGATCGAGGCCGAGGTGACCGGAATCCGCAAGGGCCCCGTCATCACGATGTTCGAGATTCTTCCCGCTCCCGGCGTCAAGCTCTCCAAGATCACCAACCTCGCGGACAACATCGCACTCAGGCTCGCCGCCTCCAGCGTGCGCATAGTGGCGCCCATACCGGGCAAGCACGCCGTGGGCATCGAGGTGCCGAACGAGAGGCGGTCCATCGTCTCCCTGCGCGAGATCGTCGAGAACGAGGCCTTCAAGACCGCGAAGATGGAGATACCGATAATCCTCGGGAAGGACATCGCGGGCGAGGCGCAGTTCATCGACCTCACCCAGACGCCCCACCTCCTCATCGCCGGCGCGACCGGCTCGGGCAAGTCCGTCTCGGTCAACTCGATCATCCTCTCGATCCTGTACAGGCGCTCGCCCCAGGAGGTGAGGCTCCTGCTCATCGACCCGAAGATCGTGGAGCTCAAGCTCTACAACGGAATTCCCCACCTGCTCACTCCGGTTATCACCGAGCCGAAGCGGGCCTTCCAGGCCCTTCAGTACTGCATCTGCGAGATGGAGAGGCGCTACAGCCTCCTCGACCACGTCGGCGTACGGGACATCAAGAATTACAATCGCAAGGTCAAGGACAAGGGCCTCGCGGTAGAGCGCCTGCCCTATATCGTCGTGATCATCGACGAGTTCGCCGATCTCATGGCGACCACCGGCAAGGAGCTCGAGTCCACGCTCGCCCGCCTCGCCGCCATGTCGCGCGCGGTCGGCATCCACCTCGTGCTGGCGACGCAGCGCCCGAGCATCGACGTGATAACCGGCCTGATTAAGGCGAACATCCCGAGCCGCATCGCCTTCATGGTCGCGAGCAAATTCGACAGCCGCATCATCATCGACGTGGTGGGGGCCGAGAAGCTCCTGGGCCGGGGCGACATGCTCGTCGCCACCGCCTGGGATCCCTTCCCCATCCGCATGCAGGGAGCCTACGTCTCCGAGGACGAGGTCGAGAAGGTCGTCGAGTTCGTGAAGACCCTGGGAGAGCCCGACTACATCGACGAGGAGATCTTCATAGACGAGGAGGACGAGGACGGCGAGCCCTCCCTGTTCGGCGACGAGGACGACGACCCGCTGTTCGAGAAGGCACTGGAGATCGTGCTCCAGCAGGGCAAGGCGAGTGCCTCCTACATCCAGCGCAGGCTCAAGGTCGGCTACAACCGCGCCTCGCGCCTCGTCGAGCTGATGGAGGAGAAGGGCATCGTGGGGCCGGCGAAGGGCTCCAAGCCCCGCGACCTCATGCACAATCCGGAGGTGCTGGGCCGCTCGGCCGCCCCTCGCCAGCCGAGCCTCCTGCCCGATCTGGAGACAGTTCCCGGCCAGCGCGTCGCGGGCCGGGGGACGGACGACGATGCGTAGAATCGGCATCATCGGCGGCGGCCAGCTCGGTCGCATGGCCATCGAGGAGGCCCGCAGGTATCTCGCCCACATCGAGGTGCTCACGCCCGAGTATCCCTCGCCCGCCGCGGAGCTCGCGGATGCCGCCCATGTCGGCCCCCTGGACGACTACGAGTCGGTCATCGAGTTCGCGGAGGAGCTCGACGTCATATCCTATGAGATCGAGGGAGTGAGCGCGGAAGCCCTGCGCGAGCTCGAGCGTCGCGGCAAGGTCGTCCTGCCCTCGGCCGGCATATTGGCGGCGATACGCGACAAATACGTCCAGAAGGAGATTCTCATCGCGGCGGGCATACCGACCGCGCGTTGCGCCCTCGTGCGGCATGACGATGAAGGCAGGCCCGACCTGGCCGGGGCCGCCGCGGGCCTCGGCGGCTTCCCCATCGTGCAGAAGGCGAGGAGGGGAGGCTACGACGGCCGCGGGGTCGCGGTGCTCTCCCATTCGGAGGACGAGCGCTCCCTCCCCGGCCCCTCCTTCGCCGAGGAGTTCGTCGATTTCGAGAGGGAGCTGGCGGTCGTCGTCGCGCGCTCCCCCAGCGGAGCGACGGCCTGCTACCCCTGCGTCGAGATGGTCTTCGACCCGCGCGCCAACATGTGCGACTCGGTCCTCGCTCCGGCTCGGATAAGCGTCGCGCAACGCGCCGAGGCCGAGAGGGTCGCCCTCGCCTGCGTGGAGGCCCTCTGCGCCGAGTCCCTTCGGTCCGGCTCCCCGGCGGGCGGCTGCGCCGGCGTCTTCGGCGTGGAGCTCTTCCTGACGCGCTCGGGCGACGTCGTAGTGAACGAGGTCGCCCCTCGGCCGCACAATTCCGGGCACTTCAGCATCGAGGCCTGCGCCTCGAGCCAGTTCGACCAATACCTGAGGATCCTCCTCGGCCTGCCGCTCGGCTCCCCGGAGCTCCTGGCCCCCGCGATGATGGTCAACCTCTTCGGGGAGCCGGGCTGCTCGGGCGAGGCGGAATACCTCGGCCTGGGCGAGGCCCTCGCGATCCCGGGAGTGGCGCTGCACCTCTATGGCAAGCGCGAGCTGCGCCCTTTCCGGAAGATGGGACACCTGACCGCGATCGGGGCTACGGTCGGGGAGGCGATCTCCCGCGCCGAGGCCGCACGGAATCGCGTCAAGATCGTGGCCCGCGAAGGCTCATAGGGGAGGGGCGCATGGATTTCGCGGAGTTGATCGCCGCGAGGCGGCGCGCCTGGCTCCCTCGGCGAGCAACGGCCAACCCTGGCGATTCATCGTGGTCGACGATCCGGCCCTCAAGGATTCGGTCGCCCGAGCCTGCTTCGGCCCCGGCTCGACCTTCAACCGCTTCGCCGCGCAGGCCCCGATCCTCGTCATTTCCCTCGGCTACCCCGACGAGGCCATGGCCGCGCGACCCAAGGTCCGCAAGGAGCTCGGGTCCGTCCTAGGCCGAAACGCCTATTGAACCTTCGGCGCGCATTCCCTCGGGGGCGGATTGCGGATACTATCCTTCGATATGACCGCTCCGACGATCGCGTTCGATCCCGCCCTCGGCTCGGGCAAGCTCCGCCTCGCCCTCGTCTGGGCTACCGGGCTTCCCGGCTGCCCGAAGACCGAGGCGGCGCCCCCCTACTTGAAAGCGCTGCTCGCGCGCGTCCGATCCGACGGTGACTCCTTCCTGCCGCACGATCGCAAGGCGGCGGTGCGCGACATGCTCCGGCACGGCAAGTACAAGCCCGCCGGCCGCGCCAAGCCCTCGAGCGAGTATCTCCTCGCGGCCGCGTTGGAAGGCGACTTCCCCCTCGTCAACGGACCCGTGGACGCGAACAACGCGGTGAGCCTCGAGTGGGGCTATCCCGCGAGCGTCTTCGACGCCGCGAAGGCGGGGCGGGCCCTCCTGCTCCGGCGGGGGGCCGCGGGAGAGTCCTACGCATTCAACGCCTCGGGCCAGGAGATCGATCTCGAGGATCTTCTCGTCGCCTGCAGGCTGGTGGACGGGGCCTGGCTGCCCTGCGGCAATCCGGTCAAGGACGCCATGTCCACCAAGGTCTTCGAGGACGCTCGGGACGTGGTCGCCGTGGTCTACGCGCCCGCATCGGAGGGCGCCGAGCGCATCGAGGACTGTGCGACGCGCTTCTCGGCGCTGCTTTCGTCTGAGTGCGGCGCGGCTATATCGGGATATTCGATATCGGAGGTCTCATGAAAGTGCTGTTCGTGGGCGGAACCGGGAATCTCTCCGGGGACTGCACGCTGCGCGCCCTCGCCAAAGGCATGGAAGTCTGGCACCTGAACCGAGGCAGCAAGGCCGATGGCGTCCCGTCCGGAGTGGTTACCCTGAGCGCCGACGTCCGCGACGAGATGGCGGCCTCCCGCGCCCTCGGGGCCGAGCGCTTCGACGCGGTCGTCGATTTCGTCGCCTTCACCCGCGAGCACGTCGAGGAGGATATCCGCCTCTTCCGGGACCGGACGCGGCAGTTCGTATTCATCAGCTCCGCCTCGGCCTACCGCAAGCCGCCGGTCCACCACGTGATCTCGGAGTCCACTCCCCTGGCGAATCCGTACTGGAAATACTCCAGGGACAAGATCGAGTGCGAGCGGCGCCTCGAGGAGGAGGCGCGCTCGAATGGCTTTCCCTTCACCATCGTCAGGCCCTCCCATACCTATTGCTCGCGCTGGATGCCCACCGCCTTCGGCTCGACCGATTTCACGGTGCCCAAGCGGATGCTCGACGGGCGGCGCGTCATTGTCCACGGCGACGGGCAGTCGCTATGGACCATCACCCATGCGCGCGACTTCGCGGTTGGCGTGGTCGGCCTCCTGGGAAATCCCGCGGCCATAGGCGAGGCCGTGCAGATCATGGGCGACGAGGCCCTTACCTGGGACTCCATCCACGTGACCATCGCCACCGCCCTCGGCGCCGAGCCGAGGATCGTGCATATCCCATCGGATTTCATCGCCGCCGTGGATCCGGAGCTCGGCTCGCACTTCCTCGGCGATAAGGCTTACAGCGCCCTCTTCGATTGCTCGAAGCTCAAACGCCTCGTCCCGGAATTCCGGACGACCGTGACCTTCCAGGAGGGCATGCGAGAGTCCGCCGCCTGGTTCATGGCCGAGGGCGCGAGGCGGAACGCCGATCCCGTCCTCGATGCCGCGATGGACAGGATTCTGTCGGCCTGGGACGGGAAGGCTGTTTAGCCTTTTTCACCGAAGAGGTTGGCGACCATCGCGTCCACGTCCTCTTGCGCCAGGTCGGACTTCCGCTCGTAGGCGAGCTCCTGGTCGGCGAGCTTGAGCTTGCGCAACAGGCCGTAGATGAAGACGAGGAGCATCTTGTTGCCGGACTCGGGATGCCGCTTCAGGAAGCCGGCGAGCTCGGTGCGATGCACCTTGACTATGATCGCCCGCTCCTGCGCCGTAACGGTGGCGGTACGCGGCACGCTCATGAAGATACCCGCCTCTCCGAAGATGTCACCAGCCCCGAGGGAGTTGACGTAGGCCTTCTTGTCTCCCTCCCCGACGCTCACTGCCACGGTGCCCTCGGCGATCCCGAAAAAATATGGGCTGATCTCGCCCTGCTCTACGATAGGCTCGCCCTCCTCGTATTCGAGGGCCTCGGAGTGGTCGAGGAGGTCGACGATCTCCGGGTCCGGGAGGATGCGGAAGGTGACGATTCCACGGACCGCCGCGAGGATGCTCTCCCAATCCTTGATTGTCTTCATTGTTCCCCCTTGCCTTTTAGTATAAGGCGGGGGGCCGGCCGGCGCACGCTCCGTTCCTAGGCCTTGGCCTCTCCGCCCTCGCCGTAATAATGGCTCGCGATCCGGTGCTTGCGGCCGAGGCCGCGATAATCCACTTCGAGGATCTCGGCGTTTCGGGCCAGGGCCGTCGGATAGGCGGGTAGGCTGTCCTCCAGCAGGGCGACTATCAGCCTGAGGGCGACCGCGTGCGTGACCACGAGGATCCGCTTCTCCCCCCTCCCGTCCATGCGCGCGAAGAAGGGGCGCAGGCGCAGGGCGATGGCGCGATAGGATTCCCCGCCCGGCGGCGCCCAATCCCATCGAAGGGCCTTGTCCTTCTCGTATGAGGGGTCAGCCTCGGCCTCCGCGTAGGTCTTGCCCGCGAATATCCCCATGTCCTGCTCCACGAGGGCCTCGTCGGCCTCGACGGGGAGGCGGGTCAGGCGCGCGAAGGGCTCGGCGGTCTGCCTCGCCCGGAGGAGAGGGGAGGCGACGATGGCATCGACCGGGTGGGCAGGGGAGAAGGCGAGGGCGACGGCCTCGGCGTCGGCCTCGCCGCGCGCGCTCAGGGGATAGTCGATGCGGCCGGCTAGGACGTCGCGGGTGTTGGCCTCGCTCTCGGCGTGTCGCATGAAGTAGAGGATCATCCGGGACCCGCCTACATCTCGGCCAGCACGACCTCGAGCCCCGCGGCCTCTAGGCGCGAGCGGAGGCCGGGGTCGATGCCGGGGTCGGTCACCAGGCAATGCACCTTCGAGATGGGCGCGATGAGGGCGGGCGCCACCTTGCCGGCCTTGCTGTGGTCGGCGACGACCCAGACCCTCTCGGCCTGGCTCATATAGTGCGCCGCCGCGTGGGCCTCCGCGATCGTGTAGGTCGACAGGCCCCGCTCGATATCGATGCCGTCGACGCCCAGGAGCGCTATATCGAGGTGGAATTCTCCCAGCGTGCGGTCGGCGATATGGCCGACGAGCTCGTAGGACCGCGCGCGGAGGGTCCCTCCCGTCACTATCACCTGGGCGGATTCCCAGGGAGCCAGCTCCATGGCGACGTTGATCGCGTTCGTCACCACCGTGATGGGCTTGCCCTTCAAGGCCTTGACGACGGACATCACGGTGGTGCCGCCAGTGCACCCGATGACCGCGCCCGATGGCATCCTCTCCGCGGCCGCGTTGCCGATCGCGCGCTTCTCGCGCGAATACGCGGCGAGCTTCGAATGGAAGGGCAGCTCGTCCTCCGAGTCCGCCGCCGTGGCTCCGCCGTGGGTGCGCTTCAGCAGTCCCTGCTCCTCGAGCGAGTCGAGGTCCCTGCGGATCGTCGCTCGGGACACGTCGAGGAGGGCCGCGAGCTCGTCCCCGTCGACTATTCCTTTTTTCGCCAACTCGCCCCGAATTAGTTCGAAACGCTCTTCTTTGATCATCCGTTCCCCTCGGGCCAAGGTATGGGCATAAAGGTAATCGAGATCGAGTAATGACTCAATCCCTGTTCGTATTAAATTGTAAACGTGCAAAAACGAGCATAAAAATCTTATTGGATGTTGACATTTGATCGTTGCAAGGTATGATAGGCGTGAAATCTTGATTAGTGAGGTCAGCATGATCGCTCCAAAAAATGCCCTAGCCGAGCTCCTATTCCGGAAGGAATCCGAGCGGGAGGCCGCCGGCTACATTCATACCGCCGCCGAGATCGCGTCCCAACCCAGGCTCTGGCTCGCGACCTCGAAGGTGCTCGAGTCCGAATTCCCCGCGATATCCGAATTCCTCGGCCCGGCCCCGAGGCTCCTGCTGTCGGGCGCGGGAAGCTCCCATTTCGTGGGCCTGTCCGTCGTTCCAGCCCTGCGCCGCGCCTTCCCCTGCGTCGAGGCGATCCCTTCCACCGAGATCGCGATGGATCCGGAGTCCTGCTTCCCGCGCGAGGGTTTCATCCTCGTGTCCTTCGCTCGCTCGGGGGACAGTCCCGAGGGCGTCGCCGCGGTCGCTCTCGCGGAAAGGCTGCGCCCCTCCCTGGTCAGGCATCTCGCGATCACCTGCAATCCCGAGGGCGAGCTCGCCCGGGTAGTGGGCGCGCTGGGCTCGCGCGGTAGGGTCGTGGTCCTGCCCGAGGAGACCAACGACCGAAGCCTCGCCATGACTTCATCCTTTACCTCGATGGCGTTGGCCGGGCTTTCCCTCGGCTATGCCGCCCGAGGCGCGACCGAGGCTTTCGCGCGGCTCGCGGCCTCCCTCGCGTCCGTCGGCGAGTCCTATATCTCCCGATTCTCCGATCTCGCGGCCTCGCTCGTCGACGAGGGCTTCGCCCGAGTCTTCTTCATCGCGTCCAGACCCTTCTTCGGGGGGGCGCTCGAGGCGCAGCTCAAGGTGCAAGAATTGTCGGGCGGCGCGATCGTCGCCAGGGCCGAGGATACCCTCGGCCTGCGCCACGGCTTCATGGCCTCCATCGACGCCGATACCCTCGTGCTCCTCTACCTCTCCTCCGACCCCTACCGCAGGCTCTATGAGCTCGACCTGGCCCGCGAGATAAAGGCCAAGGGGATATGCAAGAAGCTGGTCGCGATAGCCGACGCGCCGGAGGGCCTATCGGGCCTCGCGGACGCGATCTTCGAGACGGGCACGGGCCCTGGGCTGGGCGACGAGTCCCGTGCGATCCTGACCGTGCTCTCCGGCCAGCTCTACGGCCTCTTCGCCTCCCTCTCCCTCGAGCTCAAGCCCGATTCGCCCTCTCCCTCGGGCGTGATCAGCCGCGTGGTTCGGGGCGTGACTATCCATCCCTACGAGCCGGGAGCGAGGGCGAAGTGAGCGCCGATCCGTTCAGGGAGCTCGCGGCGGCCCGCGGAGCCGGGCGCTCCAGGGGCCTATATTCGGTCTGCTCATCCCATCCCCTCGTGCTCGAGGCGGCCATTCGCAGGTCCGCGGGCAACGGCCTGCCGCTTCTCGTAGAGGCGACGGCCAACCAGGTAAACCAGGATGGCGGCTATACGGGCATGAGGCCGGCGGACTTCGCCGCGAGGCTCGGCGCCCTGCGCGGGCGCTACGGGGTCGGCGAGGCCCAGGTCCCGTTCGGCGGCGACCACCTCGGACCCCATCCCTGGAGGAAGCTGCCCGCCGAGCTCGCCATGTCCAAGGCAGAGGTCCTGGTGCGCGCCTTCGTAGCCGCGGGCGCGCGCAAGATTCACCTCGACGCGAGCATGGCCCTGGGAGGGGACGCGGGCGCCGCGCCGGCTCCCGAAGTCGTCGCGTCCCGGGCCGCCCGGCTCTGCGCCGCGGCCGAGGACGAGTACCGCTCCCTCGCCTCGAGCCGGGACTCCTTCCCCCCGCCGGTCTATGTGATCGGCACCGAGGTGCCCGTTCCCGGCGGGGTCGCCGCGGAGGGCCCAGAGGGCCCCGCGCCGACGCTCCCTGAGGATTTCCTTTCGACCCTCGCCCTGCACCGGGAGCGATTCGCCGAGGCCGGCCTCGCCTCCGCCTGGGAGCGCGTCGCGGCCGTCGTCGTCCAGCCCGGGGTGGAGTTCGACTCCTCCGGCCTCTCTCCCTACCGGCGAGATCGGGCCTCGGGCCTGAAGGCAGCCCTGGCCTCGGCCCCCGGGCTCTGGTTCGAGGCGCACTCGACCGACTACCAGTCGGACGAGGCCCTCCGGCAGCTCGTCGAGGACGGCTTCGCCTTCCTGAAGGTCGGCCCGGCCCTCAGCTTCGCCCTGCGCGAGGCCTTGTTCGGCCTTTCCGCCATCGACGCGGAACTGCGAGGCTCCTCCGGAGCGCCCCTCGCCCACGCCCTGCGCGAGGCCATGCTGGCCGACGACGCCCATTGGAAGGACTACTACCCCCGCGGGGACGGCGTCGCCCTCCTGTATTCCCTCTCCGATCGAGCGCGCTATTACTGGGACGGACCCGGCCTCGCGGCCGAAGTCGAGAGGCTCTTCGGCTCCCTGGGCGGGACCGCGATTCCCGCGGGGCTGCTGTCGCAGTTCCTGCCCCGCCTCGGCGGACCGCACGCGGCCCTCGCCGCCCGCGGCCCGTCGGGCCTATCAGTTCAATTTGGCCCGCGCGAGCTCGCGATGGGCGCCGTGGACGCCGAGCTCGCGCGCTACGAAGCCGCCTGCTTCCCTTCGGGGGGGCGCTAGGATGCGGACTGCCGACGCTTTCGTCGCGGGCGCTCCGAGGCCGCGGAGGAGGCTGCTGGAAAGCGAGGGACTCCTCGCCTTCCTCCTCCTCGCCCCTTCTTTGGCGGTGATCTTCGGCGTCCTCGTCTTCCCCATGCTCTCATCCTTCGCCCTCAGCTTCACGAGCCTGAAGCTCACCGACCCCAAGAGCGGCGGCTTCATCGCCCTCGGCAACTACGCCGCGGCGCTCAAGGATCCCATTTTCTGGGCTTCGATGCGCAGGACCGCGATTTTCGCGGTCTCCACGGTCACGGTCGAGACGGCGCTCGGAGTCTGCGTCGCCATGCTCCTCAACCAAAAATTCCGAGGCAGGGCCTTCGTGCGCGGCCTCGTCATCCTGCCCTGGGCCCTGCCCTACGTCGTCAACGGCATCATGTGGAAGTGGATCTTCGACGCCAACTACGGGGCCCTCAACGCCGCGCTTACCCAGCTGGGGATCATCGGCGACTACAAGATCTGGCTGGGCGACCCGTGGACGGCGATGGTGCTCGTGATCTTCGCGAACATCTGGAAGGAGACCCCGGTCGCGATCATCCTCGCGCTCGCCGCGCTGCAGTCCATACCGTCGGAGCTCTACGAGGCGGCCGCGATAGACGGGGCGCGCCGCTTTCGCGCCTTCGGCAGCATCACGCTTCCCCTGCTCAAGCCCATCATACTCTCGCTCGTCGTCATCAAGACTATCTGGGCCCTCAAGGAATTCGACCTGATCTACATCATCACGAAGGGCGGGCCGGCCAACGGCACCAATATGTTCTCCTACTACATCTACCAGCATACTTTCCAATTCCTGAACTTCGGCTACGGCTCGGCGCTCGCCTACCTCCTGACCCTCCTGGCCATCGGGATGTCCGCGGTCTACATGAAGAGCCTAAAGGGAGGATTGGATGTCGAGAGCTGAAGCGAAGAGGGGGGCCGCGGCGGCTCGAAAAAGGATCGCGCCGGGGCGCGCGGCCCTCTACGCGGCGGTCGCGCTCGTCTGCGTCGCGATCATCGCGCCTTACGCCTGGCTCGTCGTCAGCAGCCTGTCCTTCCGCGTGGACCTCACGACCGTCCCGCTCAAGTGGTTCCCGAAGAAACTGAACCTCGAGAACTACAAGGAAATCGCCCTCGGCTCGAACGGCATAAAAGCTTCCCTGAAGACGGGCCTGCTCAACAGCATCGCGATCGCCGGCTCGTCAACCCTGTTCTGCCTGCTCGCCGGATCGCTCGCCGCCTACGTATTCTCGCGGCTACGCTTCCGGGGCAAGGGAGCGGTGTTCTCCTTCATCCTGCTCACCCAGTTCATGCCGATGATCGTGCTGATCATCCCCATATACATAATCATGAGCCGGCTGGGCCTCCTCAACACCATCCCGGCGCTGGTGATAGCGGATTGCGCCTTCATCCTGCCCCTGGTCATCTGGCTGATGCGGGGCTATTTCGAGGCCATTCCCCGCGACCTGGAGGAGATGGCCCGGATCGACGGCTGCTCGCGCTTCGGCACCATCTTCAGGATCATCCTGCCGCTCTCCACGCCAGGCCTCGCCGCCAGCGGCATATTCGCCTTCATCATCGCGTGGAACGAGTTTTTCTCGGCCCTCGTCCTGAGCTCGACGCTGAGGTCCAAGACGATCAGCGTGATCATCTCGGAATTCTCGAGCAAGGTCGGCGTGGACTACGTCGCGATGGCCGCCGCGGGCGTCGTCGCGAGCCTGCCTCCCGTCATCCTCGCCCTGGTGTTCCAGAAATATATCGTGCAAGGACTCACCGCTGGAGCCGTGAAAGGCTGAAGGCGCGTCCCTCCGCGGACCGTAATTGCCCTTAAAAGGGAAAGGAGAATACATGAAAGGGTTGAAGAGCTCGATCGTGCTAGCGGCTGCCCTGGCCCTCTCGGCCGTCGCGGCCTCCGCGCAGCAGATCACCGTGATCATGCCCCGCCACGAGATGGACCTGAAAGGCGTCTGGGAGAGGCAGGCGAGGGAGTTCGAGAAGGCGAGCGGAATCAAGGTGGAGTTCATCCAGATGTCCTGGGACGAGGTGCAGACCAAGGTCATGACCGACCTCGCGGCCGGGGCCGGATCCTACGACGTCATCGAATTCGACAACGGCTGGGTCGCCAAGTTCGCGGCCGCCGACTGGGTCGAGCCTCTCGATGCCTACGCGGGCAAGGGCTACATCGACAGCCTCCTACCCGGCTTGGTGAAGACCTTCACCGTGAAGGGCAAGACCCTCGGCGTCGTCTGGAACAACGACACCCGCTTCTTCTTCTACAACGAGGCGATGCTGGCCAAGGCCGGGATCAAGAGCCCGCCCACGACCTGGGCCGAGGTCGTAGCCCAGTCCAAGGCGCTCAAGAAGGCCGGAGTCTCGGAGTTCCCGATCGCCGAGTACTGGAACCAGGAATGGGCCCTCGCGAATTCCATCGCGTATTACCTGTACAGCTACGGCGCGAACTACTTCAACGACAAGGGCGAGATCACGATCGCTAGACCCGAGGCCGTCGCCGCCCTGCAGTTCATGGCCGATTCCATCCTCAAGGACAAGATCGTCAATCCCTCCAGCGTCACGCTTTCCCAGGAAGCCGCCGCCGACCTCTTCTATCGCGGATCCTCGGCCTTCTTCTTCCAGGGCTTCCCCAGCACCTACAGTTACACCAACGACCCGAAGACGTCCAAGGTCGTCGGGCAGATCAGGGTCGCGTCCTGGCTGCCGGCGAAGACCGCCGCCCTCCAGACGACCCTGACCCTGCCCGAGGCCTTCGCGATACCGAGGACCAGCAAGAACAAGCAAGCCGCCTGGAAATTCATCCAATACATGATCTCGAAGGAGAAGGACAAGGAGAGGGCGGTCGAGATCGGCAGCCTCCCCCTCTTCAAGGACTTGTACGCCGATCCGCAACTCCTCAAGCTCTACCCGTACTGGAACGAGTTCGGGAAGCAGGCCGCGGTGGCCCGGGCCCTGCCCCTCGTAAACTGGTACGACGAGCTCGTCAACAAGGCGATAGTCGCGGCCCAGCGCATGCTGCTCGGGTCCGAAACGGCCCAGGCGGTGGCCGACGAGTTGGCGGCTTACCTCAAGGGGAAGACCTACAACGGGATGGTCTTGCACTGATTTTCACCTGGGGATAGTCGCTCGAAAACGCGTAGAATCGAAAAGGAGGCCATCGATGCCTAAGAAGAGAAGTCTCTCCCTCGCGGCCCTGTGCTGCGCCGTCGCCTGCTGCGCCTTGCTCTCAGTCTCCTGCGGAGGAGGGAAGAAGGCCGCCGGAACCATCAAGGTCCTCAATTGGGGCAACGAGCAGGAAGGGAAGGTCTGGACCGACCTAGCGGCGGATTTCCAGAAGAAGACCGGGATCAAGGCCGAGGTAGAGACCGCCGAATGGTCGGTATACTGGGACAAGATCAACACCCTCTACGCCGCCAATACCCCCCCGGAAGTCTTCGCGATGGACGCGCCCTTATTCATGGACTGGTATACGAGGGACGCCCTAGCCTCGGTTCAACCCTATTTGGACAAGGATAAGGCCTTCCTCGACGGCGTCTATCCCCAGACGCTCGCCGCGTACAAGACCGACAAGGGCTATTTCGGCCTGCCCCGCGATTTCCAGACCATAGTCCTCTTCTATAATAAGGACATGTTCGACGCGGCCAAGGTCAAATACCCTGACGCCTCTTGGACCTACGACGACTTCCGCGCGGCGGCCAAGAAGCTTACGCTGAAATCGGCGGCCGGCAAGATTACGCAGTGGGGCTACCAGGCGGATATGTACGACATCGAAGGCAACATGAGCGAGGCGGTCTGGGCCTATGGCGGCGAGATCATGAACGCCGACATGACCAAGACGGCCCTAGGCGTCAAGATGGATTCCTGGAAGCTGTTCTCGGAGATGGTGCACGTCGACAAGTCCATCCCGGATACGGATACCCTCGCGCAGTACGGTACCGACGCCTTCCTGGCCGGCAAGGTCGCCATGATCTCCTTCGGCCACTGGATGGTGCCCACCTACCAGGACGTAGCCTTCAAGTGGGACGTGGCGCCGCTGCCCAAGGGCCCCGCCGGCCGCGCGACGAGCATCAACTCGGCTGGCTTCGTGATGGCCAAGAACTGCAAGAACCCCGACGCGGGCTGGGAATGGATCAAGTACGTCCTCTCCAAGGAGGGGCAGACGAGGCTCGCCCAGCTGGGCTTCGCGATACCGATCCGCAAGGAAGTAGCGGAGAGCGCCGCCTTCCTGGACCAGAAGGTGAAGATAGACCAGAAGGTCTTCCTCGACGCGGTCCAATACGCCCATATGAAGCCGGTATTCAGGGGCTACGACCAGTGGTCCTCCGCCTTCGGTGACGCGATGAGCGCCTTCTACAAGCCGGACGTGAAGGTGGAGAAAGTCATAGCCGACGCGGTCGCGGCCGCCGACGCCGCACTCGCGAAAGCGGCGAAATAAGCGGAACGGGGGGACGGCGATAAATGACTGGAACGTTAAAGCCGCTCGGCGCCGAGCGAGTCTGGCTCTGGGCGATGCTCGCGCCGACCATCCTCGGCATTATTTTCGGCACCGCCGGCTCCCTCGTCGCCTCGGGGGCGATCAGCCTGCTGAAATGGGACCTGATAAACCCCGCGTCCTGGGTCGGGCTAGGCAACTACTCCCAGCTCGCGGTCGATCCCAAGTTCCTCGCCTCGATTCGCGTGACGCTCGAATTCACCGCCCTCTACGTCCCCCTCTGCATTGTAGGCTCCTTGGCCCTGGCCCTCCTCCTCAACCGGGGAGGGCATGGCCAGGGTTTCTTCCGCACGATGGTCTTCGCCCCTTCGATCACCTCGGCGGTGGCCATCGGCCTTATCTTCAATTGGATTTACGCCAAGGACGAGGGCCTGCTCAACCGGATGATCGCGGCGGTCGGCCTCCCGACCGTGAACTGGCTCGGCGACCGGAACATATTCTTCTCGGTCACCATCGCGAACGTATGGGGCGCCCTCGGAGAGGGCGCGATCATCCTCCTCGCGGGTCTCAAGTCGGTCCCGGCGACCTATTACGAAGCCGCGACGATCGACGGCGCGAGCGCCCGCAAGAAATTCTTCTCCATCACGCTGCCCCTCATCTCGCCGGCGATCTTCTTCCAGGTGATCATAGCCACGGTGAACGCCCTCCAGGCCTTCGAGTACATCTACATGCTCACCAGGCGCACCCAGGGCGAGTCGGCCATGGCCACCGTGGTCTACATGGTGTACCGAAACGGCTTCCGATGGTTCAGCATGGGCCTCGCGAGCGCGCAGGCCATGATCCTCGCGGTCGTGATCATCGCCTTGATGGTCGTCTACTTCAGGCTCGAGAAAAAGCTGGTCACCTATGATTGACAAGATAGCCAGGCGCCGACGGCGCCCCGCGAGCGTCCCCGTCTATCTGGCCCTGGCCATCGTGCTGGTCGTCACGGCGGGACCCTTCCTCTGGATGCTCTCCACCTCGCTGAAGCCCCAGGCGGACCAGTACGACGGCCGCTTCATCCCGGCGCGCCTCACCCTGAGGAACTACGAGCGGCTCATCAGCTCCGCGCCCTATCTCCTCGACGAGGTGCTCAATTCCTTCGAGATTTCCCTGCTCAACACGGCCGGGCAGGTCGTCACCTGCGCGATGGCGGGCTTCATTTTCGCGGTCTTCAGGTTCAAGGGGAGCAAGCTGCTCTTTGGCCTTCTTCTCGCCACCTTCGTGATCCCGCCCCAGGTGGCCCTCATTCCCAATTTCATCTTCTTTTCCAAGATCGGGCTCGTCGGGACCAAGCTGCCGCTATGGATTACGGCATTCCTGGGGGGGGCCTACGGTACCTTCCTCCTCAGGCAGTATTACACGTCCATCCCCATCGAGCTGGCCGAGGCCGGAAGGATGGACGGCGTGACCCTGCCGGGCATGTTCTTCAGGATCTACCTGCCCCTCGGGAAGCCCGCGCTCAGCGCCCTCGCCATCATCACCTTCACCGGCACCTGGAACGACCTGATCAGGCCCCTGATCTACCTTCCGAGCCAGCAGAAGCTTACGACGCTCACCGTCGGCCTGTCGCTCTACCAGGCCACCTACTCGGGTCAGTGGACTTTCCTGATGGCCTGCGCGGTATTGAGCGTATTCCCCATCCTCCTGATATTCTTCGTCGCGCAAAAGCAGATAATCGAGGGCGTCGCCCTCACGGGGATAAAATGAAGAAGATAGCTTTCATCGGCGCGGGAAGCCTGGATTTCACGCGCGAGCTCGTCCGCGACATCCTCACCTTCCCCCTCCTCGAGGACGCCGAGATCCGCCTCATGGACATCGACTCCGAGCGCCTCGATTTCTCGTTCCGGGCCATTTCGCGCATCGTGGAGATGGGCAAGCGCCCGGCCAAGGTCGTCCCTACCATGGATCGGGAGGAGGCGCTTCGCGGCGCGGACGTGGTGCTCTGCACGATCCTCGTGGGCCGCACCGACGTCTGGCGCCACGACATCGAGATCCCCGAGCGCTACGGCGTCGACCTCTGCGTCGGGGACACTCGCGGGCCCTCCGGGATCTTCCGCTTCCTGCGAACGGCTCCGGTGATGCAGTCCATCGCGGGCGATATGGAGCGGCTCTGCCCCGGGGCTGTCCTCCTCAATTACACGAACCCCATGGCCATGCTCTGCAATGTCCTGCAGAAGACCTCGAGCGTGACCGTGACGGGGCTCTGCCATTCGGTCCAGGGCACCGCCCAGATGCTCGCGCGCTGGATCGGCGCGCCCTACGAGGAGATCGACTACCTCTGCGCCGGGATCAACCACCAGGCATGGTACAAGGAATTTAAATGGAAGGGAGAGGATGCCTATCCCCTCCTCCGGGCCGCCGTGGCGAAGCCGGAGATCTATGGCGAGGAGCCGGTGAGGAACGAGATGTTCCTGGCCTTCGATTATTTCGTCACCGAATCGAGCGGTCACAATTCCGAATACAATCCCTGGTTCCGCAAGCGCAAGGACCTCATAGAGAAGTACTGTGCCCACGGGACGGGCTGGAACCACGGGGAACACGCCTACATACTCAAGGAGTACCAGGAGAACGAGGCCACCTGGAAGGATCAGGCTCGGTCCTGGTTCGACTCGAAGACGCCGATCGCCCTCGAGCGCGGCGAGGAATACGCGGCCTGGATCATCAACGCCTTGTTCGGCGGCGATACCTTCCGCTTCAATGGCAACGTGCAGAACAAGGGCTACCTGACGAGCCTTCCAGACGGGGCCTGCGTCGAGGTGCCCGTCTACGTCGACCGCTCGGGCTTCCATCCCGTGACCGTCGGCGAGCTGCCGCCCCCCTGCGTCATGCTCACGCGGCTCTCCTCGAGCATAGAGGAGACGGCCGTGCTCGCGCACATGACCGGCGACGCGCGGCTCGTCTACCAGGCCATCGCGCACGATCCGCTTACCGCGGCCGTGCTCTCCCTCGCCGAGATAAGGTCGATGACCGCCGAGATGTTCGAAGCGAACAGGGCTTGGCTGCCGCAGTTCGAGGATGCGAGGATATAGGCGATGCCGAAGAGGGTGCTGTTCGCGGGCGACGCGAACGTCGATTTCCAGATGACCGGCCTCGAGGGCGAACCGCGAGAGGACCGCGAGGTCTTCTGCGGCGATTTCCTGGCCACGCTCGGCGGCTCGACGACTATCGCCGCGGCGGCCTACGCGTACCTGGGCGGAAGCTGCGATTTCTGCGGACTCGTCGGCGACGACGCGAACGGGCGCTTGGTGGCCTCCTCGCTTTCGGAGGCGGGCGTCGGAACCGGGATGCTGCGCTCGACGCGGGAAGCCAAGACGGGAGTGACCGTCAACCTCGTGCGCGGATCCACGCGCACGCAAGTAACCTTTCCGGGAACCCTCTCCATCGTCGAAGAGGCCGATACCGTCGTTCGAATGCTCGGCGCCTACTCCCATATCCATATCTCGGGCGCCTACGGCACGCCGCGCTTTCTGCCTCGGGTGGGCGAGACCCTCGCCGCCGCGCGCTCCGCGGGCCTGACCACCTCCCTGGATACGCAGTGGGACCCCAGCGAGGAATGGGCCCGCCTGGGCGAGTGGCTGCCCCTCCTCTCCTATCTCTTCGTGAACGAAGCGGAGGCCTCCTCGCTCACGGGAACGGCGATCGGCGAGGAGGCGGAAGCTTGGGCCCGCCTCGCGAAGGGGACCGAGTGCCCGGTCATCAAGCTGGGGGCCCGCGGGGCTTACGCCGGCGGCCGCGCCTATCCGGCCCACGAGGTCGGGGTCGTCGATCCTACCGGGGCGGGGGACACCTTCGCCGCGGCCTTCATCTATGCCTCCGTCGAGAAGGGCGCGGCCCTCTGCGAAGCAGTTACCTTCGCGCAGGCGGCGGGCGCCGTCGCCTGCGGCTACGCCGGCGGCACCTCGTCCCGCCTGAGCGAAGCCGCCGTCCGGGAGCTACTGGGATGAGCGCCTGCACTCTCGCCTTGATAGGCGCGGGCTCGCGCGGCGACGAGGCCTACGGCCGCCTCGTGGAGTCAGGGGCCGTCGACGCCGCCTTCGCCGCTGTGGCGGAGCCCGACGCCGGGAGGCGCTCATCCTTCGCGGCGCGGCACGGAATACCCGCGTCGCGCTGCTTCGCCGACTGGAGGGATCTTCTCTCGGCCGGCAGGCTGGCGGATGGCCTCCTTGTCTGCTCCCCGGACGGCGCCCATTTCGAGCAGGCCCGCTCCGGCCTGGGACTCGGTTACGGAGTCCTCCTGGAAAAGCCCATGTCGAACGATCCCGCCGAGTGCCTGACCCTTGGCGACCTCGCCCGGGAGCGCGGCGGCGTCTTCATGATCTGCCATGTCCTGCGATATTCGCCCTTCTTCGGGGCCTTGAAGGAAAGGCTCGATTCCGGAGAGATCGGCGAATTGATGGCCATCGACCATTGCGAGAACATAGGCTACTGGCATTTCGCCCACAGCTTCGTGCGCGGGAATTGGAGGAGCGCGGCCGGGGGAAGCCCGTTAGTGCTCGCGAAGAGCAGCCACGACATGGACATTCTGCTCTGGCTGGCCGGCCGCGACTGCTCGCGCGTAGCCTCGTTCGGCTCTCTCTCGTATTTCGGCGAAGCCCGCGCTCCCCGCGGCTCCGGGACGCGGTGCGCGACCGATTGCGGGATCGAATCCTCCTGCGCCTACTCGGCGCGGGCGATCTATATGCGATCGCGCGGCTCCTGGCCCTCGAACGTCATCTCTGTCGGCCAGGGGATCGAGGATATCGAGAAGGCCATTTCGGAGGGCCCCTATGGGCGCTGCGTCTTCCGCTGCGACAACGACGTCGTCGACCATCAGTCGACCGTCCTGGAATTCGAGGGCGGCGTCACCGCGGCCTTCAGCCTCTCCGCCTTTACCGGGCGGATAAGCAGGACGATAAAGCTCATGGGCAGCGAAGGCGAGATCCGCGGCGACATGGAGAAGAACGAGATCGAGATAGCGCGCCACGGCTCCTCTCGGCGCAGGATGATCTACCCGGGCGGGGCCTCGGGCAGTCACGGCGGCGGGGATCTCGGCCTGCTTCGCGATTTCGTCCGGGCCGTAGCGACCGGCGATTCGTCGCTCGCGCGCACCCGGGCGGAGGACTCGGTCCAGGGACACCTGATGGCCTTCGCGGCCGAGGAGTCGCGGAAAGCCAAGTTGGTCGTGGACCTGCGGGCCTATGAGGCGGGCCTGCGGGCGCGGGCGAGGGCGCGGTGATCCTGACACCCGCGGCGGCGCTCCCGGAGTCGAATATCGTCATCCTGAGCCCGCACTTTGACGACGTGCCATGCATGCTCGGAGGCTGGATCCTCGCGATGCGCGACTCATGTGGGCTCGCGTCCCGGCGCTTTCGGGTCGTCGTCGTCTTCTCCAAGAGCAACTATACCTGCCGGGCGGGAGAGGCGAACTACGACTCGAGCCCGGAGCGGATCCGCGCGGTGACCGGGACGAGGCTGTCCGAGGACTGCTCCTGCCTCGACGAGCTGCTCGGGGCGAATAATTACCTTTACGAGCTAGGCCTCGAGGAAGAATGCCTCGTCCGCGGCAACCGCCTGACGGACTCCGCCTTCGAGTTCCCCCACGGCACCTACGAGGATTTCGACGCGGCCGACTGGGCCATCCTCGGCCGGATGGAGGCCCGCATCGGCGATCTCCTCGCGATGCGCGACGCCGCCATCGTCGTCCCGGCGGCCTATCGCGAGCACAAGGACCACTTCATCGTGAGGGAGGCCGCCAGGCGGTCTCGCGCGATCGCCGCGCGCGAGGGCAGGCTCCGGGCCTCGCTGTATTATCAGGAGGACAAGCCCTACGCCGGCCTCGGCGACGATGCGGAGCGCGAGCGCGTGCGGGCCTTCGCGCGCGAGGAAGGCCTCCGGGAGCTGGCCTATGCCGTCGATCCCCTCGCCGTAGCGGCCCTGGTCGAGGCGCGCTATCCTTCCCAGTACGAGCCTATCTACCTGGAAGGCATCGTCGCGGCAGCCGAGCGTGTCTCCGCCGAGGAGGGCTCGAACCTTCCCTTGGATCGAGTGCTCGCCTACCCGCGCGATTCGACCGGCTAGAGCCCGTATTCCCCCAATATCACCTTTCCCGTATCTAGGCCGGGCAGCATCATCTCCACGAAGGCGCTTTCGTCAATCGGGATTTCCTCGACCTCGCCGCGGATGCGGTCTATGTATTCGACCTCGCGATCGCTCAAGGCGAGCCGCTTGGCCTTGTAGGCTTCTTCGATGATATCGAGAGCCTTCTTCCCCGACCTGACGGCCGCCTCGAGGTGGCTCTTCGACGCGACTATCTCCTTCGAGATCGCGATGACGCTATCCGGCGCGAGGATGAGGGCCTGGGGATCGAGCCTGATGTCGGAATCGACGAGGAGCTTCTGTAGCGTCGCGTCCGAGCCTTGACGGATCGACTCGTTCATGAGGCGGGCGTCGTAGGCGAGCTGCTCGAGGTAGATGGTCGGAGCCATGCCGCCGAGGAGCTTGACGTTCTGCACGCTCTCGTTGCTCCACAGGTCGCAGGCTGCGGCCGCCACGTTGCCCACCGGACTCATGTGGGCGCAGGCCGAGGTCTTGCCTTCCATCGATATTGGAATGCCGGTTATGGCCTTGAGGAAGGGGCCTTCGTAGCCGCAGTCCTTGTCCGGCCCGATGGCGCCCTCCTCGTGGGCTACGAGGGTGCGCACTATCGACACCGCGCGGTCGAAGGCGGCGAAGACCCTCGGGATGTATTTCTTCTCGGCGAGCACCATCGCGGTATTCGCGAAGCCGCAGGCGGTGTCTCCTCCGGCCGAGACGCCCGTCTTCCTCGCCACCTCGGCTATCTGCCTCCACAGGAACCCCATGTCGCGTACGCCGAGGACTCCCAGGGCGAAGACGACGGATTTCGCGTCGGTGTAGAGCAGGGCGTCGTCATGGACTTCCTTGCCTCCGGTGCTTTCTATCGAGAGGAATTCGCCGCCGGCGCGCGCGCCCTCCTCGAAGAGGCGGAGCATCGCCTCGAGCCTCGGGCCGCTCCTCATGAGGGGCGGGCGATCGTAATCGCGGGTGTCGTTGGGCGTCAGGCGTATGGCGCTGCGCATCCCTCGTGTGGCGTAAAAATCCTCGCAGACGCCGTTCATGATCTGGACGAGCTCGATGCCTATCTCGGGCTTCAAGGTCATCTCGAGGAGGGTCTCGAACTCGAAGACCACACCCTTGACGTCCAGCTCGAGCGAGCGCTCGAGGGCCTCCGTCACGATGCTCCGGTAATGCTCGCGGATCTCGCCTAGGGTCGAGTCCTCGATGGACATCGTGGGGAGGGTGAAATTGAGCTCGGGGTAAACGGCCCCCCCGCCGACGACTATGCCGCGGCGCGAGGTTACCGGACGGGGGGCGCGGCCGAAGAGCAGGTCTTCGGGGCGCCCAATAGCGAGAGACGCGTATTTCATGTGTCCTCCTCGGTCTGAGCCGGTGCGCGGCCCGTTACCGTAAGGCCGATGCTAGGCCCGCCGAGGCCCTTGGTCTTTGACGATTTTTAGTTATTTTGCCATCGGCGGTCCTCCGCCGCGCTTCCCCGTTGTTTTTTGGCGGCTATCGGGCGTATCCTTTCCGCCATGAAAGACGGCGACGCTCCTCTCGCGGGGATTATCATGGGCTCCGACTCGGACCTTGCCGTGATGGCCGAGGCGGGGCGGATGCTCGCCGAGTTCGGCGTGGCCAGCGAGACTACGATAGTCTCGGCGCACAGGACGCCCGCTCGGCTCGTCGACTACGCGCGGGGCGCGGCCGCGCGCGGGATTAAAGTGATCGTGGCCGGCGCGGGCGGATCGGCCCACCTGCCCGGGATGGTCGCCAGCATGACCACGCTGCCCGTCATCGGCGTGCCCATCCGCACGAGGACTCTCGACGGGCTGGACAGCCTGCTATCCATCGTCCAGATGCCCCCCGGGATTCCCGTCGCTACCGTCGCTGTGGACGGAGCGCGCAACGCCGGCTTGCTCGCGGCGCGAATCCTCGCGACGTCCCGCCCCGAGCTCGCGGCCGCCCTCGCGTCCTATGCCGCGCGCATGGAGGCGGAGGTCCTGGCCAAGGCGCGGAGGCTCGAGGAGGGTGGCCCGGAGACCTACCTCGAAGGGATGCGGAAGCCCTGACGATGGAGCTCCTCGATTCGGCCGACGACAATCTCCGCCGAGCGGGCGAGTGCATCGCCCGCGGCGGCCTCGTCGCCTTCCCGACCGAGACCGTCTACGGCCTCGGCGCGGACGCCTTCGATGCGAGGGCGGTCGCGCGGATATTCGAGGCCAAGGCCCGGCCGAGCTTCGATCCGCTGATCGTGCACGTGGCGACCATCGGGGCGGTGGACCGCGTCGCGATAATTCCGGGATTCAAGGCGAGGGCCCTGATGGAGACTCTTTGGCCCGGTCCCCTCACCCTGGTGATGCCGAGGCGCGAGGCTATCCCCGACATCGTCACGAGCGGCCTCGACACCGTGGCGGTGCGCCTGCCCGCCCATCCCGTCGCGCGCGCCATAATCTCCTATTCGGGCACGGCGGTCGCCGCTCCCAGCGCCAATCCCTTCGGCTACCTCTCGCCTACCCTCGCGGCCCATGTGGCTCGCGGCCTCGGCGATAAAGTGGACATCATTGTCGACGGAGGCCCCTGCTCCGTCGGGGTCGAATCCACGGTCCTCGACATGACCGTCGATCCCCCTCGGGTCCTCCGGCCGGGGGGGCTTCCGGTCGAGACCATAGAGGCCGTGATCGGGCCGATAGATTCGCGGAAAGCCCCCGAGGCCGCCTCGATCGCGGCGTCCAGCCCCGGCCTGCTCGAGAGCCACTACGCCCCGCGCACGCCCCTGTACCTCGTGGAGACCGGGGCGATGGCCGCCGCCAGGCCCTCGGGGAGGGCCGCCGCCCTCGTCTCGAGCGCCGTATCGGGCGCCAGCCTCGAGGCGACGGCGGGCCGCTTCGCCCTCGCGCGCTACCTCTCTCCCACCGGAGACCTGGTCGAGGCGGCGGCCGGCCTCTTCGCTGCCCTGCACGAGCTGGACTCGGGCGGCTTCGACCAAATTTGGGCCGAGAAGGCGAGGGACTCTGGACTCGGGCCGGCCATCAACGATAGGCTATTCAAGGCTTCGAAAAAATAGCTGCCGGGCCCGTCGCGATATTTCGTTAATCTCCGGCACTCATCTTCCGATACTCGAAAAAGAGGGGGAGAGAGCTATGGAAAGCGTGGCTAGCAATTTCTTGCCGCTCAATTACATGTACTCCGCGCAATACGGCGCGGGCCGAGCCTCCGTCCCAGTTCTGAGGAGCCAGGCCCTCTATGCCAATTTCTCCCACGTCTCGGGCGTACCGGCCCAGGACGGGACTGCCGCCTACGATATCGACAAGCTCCACATCCTCGATGTCCTCATCGGAAGGCTCGAGAGCGTGAAATCGGATCCTCTCGGGGCCGCCGAGGCGCCGGCGAGCATGAGCCCCTCCAGGGTGGACGCCCTCATCCAGCAATACGGCGCCGAGGTCCACGCCATCGCGACGGCCCCCGCCCTGCCCTACGCGCCCTTCGCGGTCAAGTCGATGGCCGAGCCCGGAATGCTGTTCTCCATGGCGGCATGAAATGCCGCCCGCCTGAACGTCGGCCGGCCTCTACTAATCCTTGACGCCTTCCACCAGCTCCTCGACGGTCTCCCCTACGCCCTTTCCGTAATAAAGCTCGCCGTACATGACCGTCGCCTGCAGGATGTTGCGGCAGTATTGCCGCGTCTCCTCGATGCCCAGCGCCTCGACCATGAGGTCGTCCGGGAGCTCCGCCGACTCCCCCGACCAGGTCCTCAGGCGTCCCCAGCCGGCGTTGTAGGCCATCATCGCGCGCAGCGGCCTCCCCTCGGTCCTCGCGAGCAGCGAGGCGAAATGCGAGAGGCCGATGGTCAGGTTGTCCTTCGGGGATCGCAGGTCGTAGCTCGAGAGGCCGAGCGCCTTCGCCGCGTCGGCCGCCGTGGAAGGCATCAGCTGGGATAGGCCGATCGCGCCTGCCCACGAGACCGCGTCGGCCCTGAAGACGCTCTCGGAGCGGACGAGAGCGAGGGCGAGGCGCTCGCTCACCTTCGGCTCGATCTTGATCGAGCGGATTTCGTCCATGTACGCCCGAGGGTAGAGCAGCTCGAAATCGGAGCGCCGAGGCGCGTAGCCGGGCCTGGAGGTCAGCTCGAGCGCGAGGCGAAGCGCGCAGTCGGGCCGACCTCGCGAGGAAAAGAGAGCGGCGAGGCGTCGCAGGCCAGCGTCGCTTATCTCGGCTTTCCGCGCCCTGGCTTCCGCCAGGGCGATGTCGCCCAGCCCGAAACCGGCGATGCCTGCGACGAAGGCCTCGGCCTCCCCGGCGGCTTCCTTGGCGACCGCCGCCTGGGGCGAGTCTGCGGGAACGAAGATCGGTTCGACTCCCGCCCGCCAGGCGGCGAGGGCGCGGTAGTTCAAGGGCGCAGCGGGATCGCCCGCGATGGCTGCGTACGTCGAGCTGGCGGCCGGACCGAGGCCGAGCTCGTAGGCGCGGGCGGCCGTGTACGCGATCCTGGCGGAGGCGTCGGCCGCGCACCTGCCCGCGAGCCGCTCCGCCATCGCGGCCAGGAGCGGCCAGTCCCGCGCGCGCAGGGCGTCCCTGTACAGGCCGTTGACGAGGTCGGAGAAGGCCGCAGGATCGCGCCAGGACTCCGAAGCCGCTACGAGCCCGTCGAGGGCCGCCTTCCTCGCGGCGGCCTCGCCCGCGGCCCTGGCGGGGAGCGGCGCGAGCGCCGCCGCGGCGAGGGCGCCGCGGTAGGCGCAGTCCGCGGCATACCAGCGGCAGGAGTCGGCGTCGGCGCGAGTCGGCGCGTCGGCCGCGCATTTCCTGAACGCCGATTCCGACTCTTTCCACCGCTCGAGCGCCCGAGCGAATCGCGCCCGGTAATACCGCGCCGTCCAGCCCGTCGCGCTAAAGCCGACCGCCTTTTCCTTGAGCGAGCCCGAATAGAGGAAGGCCTTGCCCGCGTCGGAGATCATCGCCTGGGAGGCGGAGCGGCCCATGGCCGCGGAGGCACCGAGGAGGGCCTCCGCGCAGGCGAGAGCGTAGTCCTTGCGCCTGACCGCGACCCTCATCGCCAGCGCGTGGAGCTCCTCTTGCGAGAAGAGGGCGCGGACCCTCGGCTCGGCCTCGACGAGGGCGATGGCGCGCTCGGTCCAGTCCGACCCGGGAAGCTCGAGCGCTAGGCGCCTGATGGACGCGGGCCAGGCCGCGCCTCCCGTGCGCAGGTCCGCCGCCGCCCCGAAGTAGGCGAGGGCGTCGGCATCCCCGGCCGCCTCCGCGGGATGGAGCCGCCTTAGGGCCTCGACGAGGGCCCTCTCCTCCGCGTCCGCCTTGAGGGCGTCCAGCGCCTCGAGGCCGGGACGCTCGGATCTCCACTCCGGGCCCACCGCCTCCGCGAATTCCGCCCTGAAGGACCTGAGCTCCTCCCAAAGGCCGCCCGAGGACAGCCGATCGATGAGGGCGAGTCCGGACTCCCTTTTCACGAGCCCCGTCGAACGGTCGTAGGCTATCCGGTAGAGGAGCCGGGACCTCTCGGCCCCGGCCGGCCCCGCAGGAGAGGCGGGGACGGGGAGGAGAGCCTCGCGGGAATCGAGCCAACGCGCCAGGTAATAATAGGCCGCGGGACCGAAGTCGCCGGTATCGCCCAGCGAGGATTCGTCCAGGGCGAGGACGGGAGCGACGTCCTTTCCTTCGAGGAGCTCGGCGAGGGCCTTGGGGCTCATGCGGAAAGCCCCTCCCTCCTGGCAGGAGGATAGGGCGAGCGTGGAACCGAGGAAGAGAGTCTGCAGGAGAATTCCGACGGTTCGCCGGGAGGGGGCTTCGAGGATCTTCATCAGATCCCCGAAGCTAGCATGCTTACTTGGCGGGTATCCAGATCTTGTCGCCGCAGATGATGAGGTCGGGGTTCTTGATCTTGTTCGCGCGGGCGATTTTCATATACACCCAGGGATCCCTGTAGTAGGCATAGGAGAGGTCCCAGAGGGTATCCCCCCACTTAATCTTGTAGCTGACGCCGGGCTTCTTGAAGGCAACCGCCTTCTTCGCGGGCTCGGGAGCCTTCGGAGCCTCGGCGACGGCTACCGGCGCGGGAGCGGCCTGCGGAGCGGGCTGCGGAGCAGTGGGCTCTATCTTGGCCGGCTCGGGCGCGGCGGCGACTGTCTTGACCGGCTCGGGCGCGGCGGCCGCGGGGACGGCAATGACGAATTTGTAGATGAGGAAGCCTATTAGCGCGAGGACGAGGAGGATGCCGAGCGCGGCCAGGACGATCGCCAGAGTCTTGCGCTTGGGCTTTTCCAGGGCTTCCTCGGCGTCCGCCTCCGATCGCACGTCGGCGAGGAGCTGGGCGGAATCCGCCTCCGGGGGAAGGCTGTCCGTGTCCTCGAAATCCGCGTCGGAAAAACCGGAGAGCGTCGATTCCCGCGATTCCTTGGAGAACTCGAAATCGGGAACCTCGTATTTCTCCTCTTCCGAGAGGGCCTCGAGGGAGACCTTCAGGCTTTGGCTCGCGCCGGTGGAGGCCTCCTGCGCGAAGGCGGTGAGGGTCCCGTCCGCGGCCAGGCCCAGGTCCATGCGGATGTCCGGCTCGCCCTTGGGCATGCTCGGGATGCCCTCGACTACCAGGCTCCCGATATACGAGGCTCCTTCCACCGTCGGGCCCTGCCCGCGGTAAAGGTCGATCTGGACGGATGGCTGGCCGTCCTGGACCGTCGTCACGACCAGGCGCTTCCTCGCCGCCGTCCCGTCTTCAAGGACGGGGTAGAATTCGCCGTCGGCGAGTTTCAGGCCTATATTGTTCGTATTCATGGCGCCTTCCTCGATGCGAGCTTTCATACTAGTGTATCGCTTGGCGTAAATAAAGCAAGACGTTGCGCGGACTAGGGCCCCGGCCGGCCTAGGCGATAGCCAGGGCCACGAGGCCCGTCGCCGACTGGTCGTAGGGGCCGCCGTCGAGGGAGCCCAGTATCCTCGCCGAGCGAAAGCCGGCGGCCAGGAGGGCGGCCCTCATCTCGGTCCCTGAATAGAGTCTGAGGACGAATTCGCGGTCGACGATCTCGTCCCCGCGCTCCAGGATCCACCGATTGCGCAGGCCCTCCCAGGCTCCGACCACCGAGTATTCCGTCCTCACGCCCCAGCCGCCGCGCTCGAAACTCTCGCCGGCCGTGAAGTCCCGCGCCGCGGTCTCCTTGCCCGTCGTCTCGAGGACGAGGGCGCCGCCCGGGCGGAGGCAGGCCCGCAGGCGGCGGAGCGCGACGAGGTCGTCCGCGGGATCCGCGAAATACCCGAAGCTGGTGTAGAGGTTCAGGGCAAGGTCGAAGCTCGCGCCGGGAGAATACTCGCGCACGTCCGCCCGGATGAAGCGGGCATCCCCGCCGGCGCTCTCCCTGGCCGCCTCGAGATAGGCTTCGGTGATGTCTATCCCGGTGACGCGATAGCCGCGCGAGGCCAGCTCAATGCTGTGCCGGCCCGGGCCGCAGCAGGAGTCGAGCACGGCCGACCCGGGCTCGAGGCCGACGAGACGCTCTATCGCGTCGATCGCCGACGGCACTTCGGCCCAGCGCGGCTCGTCGAACATTATCGGGGCGTAGGCGGTCCAGAACTCCTCGTCCTCGAACCACTCGCTCGTCGCGACGGCCCCGTCGCGGGTCATAGCGCGCCGTGGTCCAGCACGAGCGACATCACGTACTCGAGGAGGTCCAGGTCGAGCTCCTCCTCCTCGAGGACGATGGATTCCTTAATCTCCGCCCAATCGGCCCTCTCGAAGGGCGTGCCGTCGTAGTCCATCATCAGCACGCTCCCGACGCCGGCGAGCCAGGCCGCGGCCGTCCCGGGCGAGGCGCGGCGCCGTTCGAGGTAGAACGCGAAGAGCGAGGACTTGGCGTTCTCGCCGACCTTCGGGAAGGATCGGTAGAAGAAGGATCGGAGAGCCTCTATCTCGGCGACCTCGCCTCTGCCCGAAGCGCGGCGGGCGGCTTGGTCGAGGTCGGTCCGGAATTTATCCGTCGGTTGCATGTCCCCACTATACCGCGGCCTCGGGCTTTTCAGGAATACAGCATGATCGCGAAGGCCGCCACGTCGAAGAGGCCGTGGCCGATCGCTATCTCGTGGATGTTGCCCGACCTGATCCAGCGCCACGCGAAGAAGAGGCCGAGGAGGCTGCCGGAAACGAGGCCGACGATTCCCTGGTAGGCGTGCCCGCAGCCGAAGAGGAGGCTGGAGGCTATCGCCGCCCAGAGGGGCGGCAGACCCGCTTGCCCGAGGCGGCGCAGCAGATAGGAGCGGAAGAATAGCTCCTCGCAGTAGCCGGTGGCCATCGAGGAGGCGAGGAGGAGGGGAATGAGGGCGGCGCCGCCCCGGGGCCCGGATCTCGCCGTGGCGAACAGGGGGTTCTCTATGCCCAGCGAGGAGAATACCAGGCCCGGCGCGAGCACGACCGCGAAGGCGCCGAGGGCGACGGCGACGGCGCGGACGGGGTCGCGGGG
>JANXYQ010000102.1 GCA_025355995.1 Spirochaetaceae bacterium
CGTGGATGCGCGCCGCCGATTCTGGATCGGCCGCCGTCAGCTCGGCTCGCAGCCGGTCCGCGCCCAGATCGGCCAGGTCGCGGGCGACGGCGGCCCGGGCGGCGGGGTCGGCGGCCGGCGCGCTCGGGAGGCCGCAGATGAAGTTGCGCGCGTAGAACCCGGTGCCGCCGGATACGACGGCGAGCTTCCCCGCCGAAATGATCTCGGCGCAGGCCTCGTCCGCCAGGCGCACGAAATCCCCGACCGTGTACTGCTCGCCGATCTCCAGGATGTCGATGAGCCTGTGCGGCAGCCGTCGCCGTAGCTCGGGACCGGGCTTGGCGGTGCCGATATCCATGCCCCGGTAGGCCTGCATGGAGTCCGCGCTGACCACCTCGGCCTCGGGCAGGCCGTAGCGCGAGCGCCCCTCCTCGGAGCCGAAGAGCTCGTCGATGAGGGCCGTCTTGCCCGAGGCGGTGGGACCTACGAGAACGACTACCGGCGGTGCGCCCCTCATCTCTTGGGAAGGCCGCTAACCGCGTCTAGTCGAGGAGGCGGTATTGGATCTGCTTCGAGAACACCTGGCGCGTCGCGAGTGACACGACCTTGCCGTTGTTCTTCTCGACCTCGGGGGTCTTGAGGACGGCTAGGTGGTAGGCGCGGCGGGTAATGGCGACCGTTATCTCGTAAACGTTGCCGTCGTATTCGATAAGCTGTTCGAGGGGCATTATCATCCTATAATGATACACCGCCCCGTGGGGCTTGGGCAAGTACCGCCTTTACGGGGCTTCGAGGCAGCCTCGACACTAGCTTATGGAGTTTCGAGGCTGCGGTCCAGGTCCGCGATGAGCCTCGCGGCGATGGCCTCGAACTCCTCGTCCTCGGCGGCCTTGGACAGCGGCGCCTCGCCGGAACCCCTGTCCCGGGCGCGCTGCAGCTCGTCCATCAGCGTGATGTTGAGGAGGATGGAGAGGCGAAGCGGGTCGGAGACGCGAGTCGATCCCTTGAGCGAGCCGATCCTCTCCCGCAGGCGCAGGACGAGCGACTGCATGTAGTCCAGGGATTCGTCCGTCTGGATCGAGAAGGTGGGGCCGAGCAGGTCTACGTTGAATACGTGGAGCGACATGGGGCCGCCCCTCCCTAGAAGATGTCGAGCTCGTTGGCGGCCGGCTCGGACTTTACCGCGATGCCCGACCCCGAGGCGGCTTCCTCGCTGGAGGCTTCGGGAGGATCATTCTCGGCTGCCGCGGGCTGGCTCAGGACGAGGTCCTCGAACGAGTCGAGCTTGGCGAGGGCGTGCACTATGCCCTCCTCGATCTTCGCCTGGTCCCTGCGGTATTCCTCGGCCCGAGCGGTGAGCTCGGCCGCCCTCGCCTCGGCCGAGGCGACCCGCTCGGCCATGTCGGCCAGGCGGGACTCGAACTCCCGGATGCGGGTCGCCGCGGCGGAGGCCTCGGCCTGCCGCAGGGAGTCCGCGGCGTCCGCTCGCCTCTCGGCGGACGACGCCCGCTCCTCGGCGGTCGCCATCTCGCTCGCGGCGTCGTCTATGAATGTTTGTGCCTCGGCCAGGCGTCGAGCGAACTCGGCAGCTTCCCCGCGGAGGCTCGCGATATAAGCGACCGCTTTCTCGACCCGGTCCTCTAGGGCCCGGACCTGCTCGAGGCTGATCATGGCTTTATGCCTTCAAGGCGGCCTTGGCCTTCTCGACGACCGCCGTGAATCCGGCGGGGTCGCGAACGGCCATGTCCGCGAGCATCTTGCGGTCCACCGTCACCTGGGCCTTGGCCAGTCCCTCGATGAAGCGGCTGTAGGAAAGGCCCTCGGTGCGGCAGGCTGCGTTGATTCGCGCGATCCAAAGGCGGCGGAAGGTGCCCTTCCTGTCGCGGCGATCGCGGTAGGAATAGGACATCGCCTTCGCGACGGCGTCCTTGGCGACCTTGTAATTCGAGTGCCTGCGACCCCAGAAGCCCTTGGCGTGAGCCAGTATCTTCTTCCTGTGGTCCTTTCTCTTCGTTCCTGCGACTGCTCTCGACATCTACATGCTCCTCGTTTCGTATAGGCGCGGCCGCCAGGGGCCGCGCGGGACGCCGCCTGCCGGCCTAGGCCGACCGGGCCCGAAGGCCCGCGACGTCTCATGGGCTTCGGCGGACAGGGCAACCCGCTCGAAGCCGCTGATCCGCCCGCGGCGGATCATTCCCCTCAACCGTAGGGGAGAAGCTTCTTCTTGATCTGTCCCGTGGCCGCGGGATTCACGTAACCCGACTTGCGGAGGTTTCTCTTGCGCTTGCTCGATTTCTTGGTCAGGATATGGCGAAGATTCATCTTCTTGTACTTAACCTTGCCGCTCGCGGTCAGGGAAAAGCGCTTGGCCGCGGCCTTCTTGGTCTTCATCTTGGGCATGTCGTTCCGTCCTTACTGCGTCGCTATGCTTTTATCCTCCGCCGGGGGAGCCTCTTCGGCGGCCGGCATGGCGGATTTCTTTATTATGGTCGCCTTGGGCTGTAGCACCATGGACATGAAGCGCCCTTCCATCGAAGGATTCTTCTCCATCACGTAGAAGCCGTCGAGCTTCACCAGGACCCTCTTCAGCACCTGCTCCCCGATCTCGGTGTGGGCCAGCTCCCTTCCCCGGAAGCGGATCGTCACCTTGACCTTAAAGCCGTCGATCAGGAATTCCCTGACGTGCTCGGACTTGAAATCCAGATCGTGCCCCGCGATCTTGGGCTGCATCCGGATTTCCTTCAGCTCGCCCACGCGTATCTTCTTCCTGGATTCCTTTATCTTCTTCTCCTGCTCGAACTTGAACTTGCCGTAGTTCAGCAGTTTACATACCGGCGGGACTGACTGCG
>JANXYQ010000110.1 GCA_025355995.1 Spirochaetaceae bacterium
AGCGGTTCTCGCCCAGCCTCAGGAAGCCCTTTTTCTCGAGGGCCTTCACGTGGTCGTAGGCGCCTTTGACCGACATCGAGAATCGCTCGGCGATCTCGCGGATCGTGGGGGGGTAGGCGTGGCCGTCGAGGTACGAGGAGATGAAGTCGAGCACTTCCTGTTGGCGGGCCGTAAGCGTCTTCATTTTCCCTGCTCTATCCCGAATTTCTTGATCTTGGCGTGAAGGCCGCTCGGGTGGATGCCCGACGCGTCCGCCGCCCTAGCGACATTATATTCGCACTCAACGAGCTTTTGCACAAGATAGTCCCGTTCGAAGAGCTCCCTGGCTTCCGAGAGCGCCAGGGAGCCGTATCGCTTCGCGACGAGGGGCTCGGGCTTTTCCCTCGATCCCTCGTTCATCACCCGTGAAACCGTTTCGGCGGAAACCAGGCGCTCGTCGCTCATCACCGCGAGGCGCTCGATGAAGTTAGCGAGCTCGCGGACGTTGCCCGGCCAGTTCCTCGCGCTGAGGGCGGCTAGGCCCTCGCTCGAGATCTCCCGCTCGGGCTTTCCAGCCGCCGCCGCCTTCGCGAGGAAATAGCGGCAGAGCTCCGGCACGTCCCCGCGGCGCTCGCGCAGGGAGGGCATGTGGACCGGCACGACGGCGAGGCGGAAGTAGAGGTCCTCGCGGAACCGGCCCGCCGCGATCTCGGCTCGGATATCCTTGTTGGTGGCCGCGATGACGCGGACGTCGACGGAGACCGTCTTCTCCCCGCCGAGGCGCTCGAAGCGCATCTCCTGGAGGACTCGCAGCACCTTGGCTTGGGCGGATAGCGAGAGGTCCGCCACCTCGTCGAGGAAGAGCGTGCCGCCGTCGGCCGCCTCGAAGCGGCCCTCCCTGCGGGAGACGGCGTCGGTAAAGGCGCCCTTCTCGTGGCCGAAGAGCTCGCTTTCGAGTAGGGTATCGGGTATCGCGGCGCAATTGACCTCGATGAAGGGCTTTCCCGCGCGCCTGCCCTTGGCGTGGATCGCCCTCGCGACGAGTTCCTTGCCGGTGCCGTTCTCGCCGGTGATAAGGATTCGCGCGTCGCTCGGGGCCGCCTGGTCTATGAGCGCCTTGACTTCCGCCAGGGCCGGCGACGATCCGATGAGGGGCTCGAAGTCCGTCGACGCGGAGGCGGCGCGCTTCAGGTCGCGATTCTCGCGCCTGAGCTCGCCGATCTCGAGGGCGTTCCGCGCGGCGGTGAGGAGGCGATCCATCGAAAGGGGCTTCTCTATGAAATCGAAGGCGCCCAGCTTGAGGGCGCGCACCGCCATGTCTATCGTGCCGTGGCCGGAGACGACGAGCACTTCCATCTCGGGCCGTCGCTTCTTCATCTCGGCCAGGGCGTCGAGCCCGCCCATGCGAGGCAGCCAGATGTCGAGCACCGCGAGGTCGGGACCGTGGGCGTCCATCGCCTCGAGGCCGACGACCGCGTCCTCGGCTACGATGACCGAATGGCCTTCGTCCTCGAGGATGTCCCGGACCGTCGACCGGATGCCGGGCTCGTCGTCGATCACGAGAATGGTCGCCATCGCGCGCTGCCCCCTGTAATCATCGATCCAGGGGAAGGTCGACGTAGAACGTGGTTCCCTCGCCTTCTTCGGATTCGAAGCGGATCGCGCCGCCGTGCTCGGAGACGATGCGCTCTACGATCGACAGCCCGAGTCCCGTGCCCTCGCTCTTGGTCGTGAAGTACGGCATGAAGACCTTCTCGCCCAGCGAGGGAGGAATGCCGCGCCCCGTGTCCCGGATCTTGAGCCTACAATAACGTGAATCGGCGGCCTTAACAAGGTCGGCGGCGATTTCGATCTCCCCGCGGCCCTCCATCGCGTCGATCGCGTTGCCTAGGAGATTGCCCAAGGCGCGCTTCATGGTGGCTCGATCGACGCGAAGGGTCAGCCCCTCCGGCAGCCCGCCCAGGAGGAACCGCACCTCCGGGTAGGAGGCCGCGTAGAGCGCGACGGAATCGGCCACCAGTCCCGCTAGCTCGGTCCAGTCCCTCTGCGGCTCCGGGAGGGAGGCGAAGGCCCGGAAATCGGAGAGCAGGGCGTCCATCCCCTCGACTTCCTTGACGATCGCGAGCATCGAACCCTCGACGATGGGGGCCGCCTGGGCCGGATCGGCCTTCCACCGCTTCAGGACGCGCTCGGCAGCGAGGCGGATCGGGGTGAGCGGGTTCTTGAGCTCGTGGGCGAGGCGTTGGGCGATATCCTTCCATGCGTCGATCTTCTCCTTGCGCAGCTCGTCCGAGCGCGAGCGCTCGATCTCCCCGAGCATCCTGTTGAAGGAGGCGACCAGCCGTCCCGTCTCGTCGCCGGGCTTGACGATTAGGCGCACACCGAAATCGCCGCCCGCGACGCGTCGCGTCGCCTCCTCGAGGCTCACGAGGGGCTCGGCGACCAGGTCCGCCGCGGATGCGCCGAGCAGGGCCGCGACGAGGAGGAGGGGAAGCGCGAGGAAGCAGTACAGTATCGCCAGGAGGGTCGCCCACTTGGCCGAGAAGGGGGCGAGGAAGCTCGCGTTGCGTTCGGCCTTCCCCAGCGAGGCGGCAGCCTTGTCCAAGCCCTCCGGCATGCGAAGGCTCAGGACCGCGAAGACGGAGCTTTCGCCCGCCCTCGAGCCCCCGAGGGGGACTGCGTATCGCACGAGGCTGGCTCCTCCCGAGGAATAGGCCGCGAGCAGGTGGCCCGCCGAGTCCGGCGCCGGGGCCGAGGGCGGGGACGCGAGCCTCGCCGAGGAGGGCCCCGCGAAATCGGCGCCGCGCGGGCCTCCGAAGACCTCGACGGCCTCCATCCTCGGATCCTGCGACTGAAGCTCGGCGAGCAGCGTCGCCGAGCCTGGGACCTCGGCCCCGTGCGGCGACGCGTACTCCCGGGCGAGGTTCGTAGCCGCGCGCTCTATCCGCTTGAGCTCCTCGTCGTACCAGGCGAGGGCGAGGGACTTACCCTCGGAAAGCGCCTCGCGCACCTCGATCGACGAGGAGGACGATTGCGCCGTCGACGCGAGGCGGATGAGGAAGAGGCCCTGGGGTATGGACGCCGCCGCCACGGCGAGCAGGAAGAGGCCGGAAAGCCTGAGCCTGAGCCGCGATCCGTAGCGCCTGGAGCGGAGGTCGATTGCGAGGCCGCGTACCCTGAGTCCGACGATGACGAGGAGGGAGGCGGGAAGCACGGCTAGGAGGGCCGCCGGAAGGCGCTCGTAAAGGCCGGGGAAATCGGGGGATCCCGAGAGTACGGATTGAGCGAAGGCGTAGGCGCCGATGGCGATGAGGCCGTATACGATGAGCACGGAAATGAGCTCTGAGAGGACGCGCCTGCGGGGAGCTAGCGGACCGGCCATGGCGCCTAAAGCCGACCCCGGCTAATCCTCTTCGAAGCGGGCCTCGAAGAGGGCCTGGATCGCGGCGGCGGCGGCCTCTTCGTCCTTGCCCTCGGCCAGGATCCGCACCGGCGTTCCGTAGCTGGCGCCGAGCGTGATTATTCCCATTATCGACTTGGCGTTGATGCGGTCGGTGCCCTTCTCGAGCCAGAGATTCGAGGCGAATTTGCTCGCGGTCTGCACGATCAGGGCAGCGGGACGCGCGTGGATGCCCGCCCTGTTCTTGATGGTAACCGTCACCTCGGTCATTGACGCTCCCTCGAGTTATAGATAGTCGTCCCTGTTGAAGTACAGGGCGCGCGCGTTCTCGCTCTCCAGCCAGCGCAGCACGTTCTGGTTGAATTCCTTGGCCGAGTGATAGCCCATCTTCTTGAGGCGCTCGTTCATCGCGGCGGTCTCGACGATGATGGGAATGTTGCGGCCCGGCTTCACGGGGATCTCGAGCTTGGCGACCCTGACGCCGAGGATCTCGGTCGTGAGCTCCTCGGTGCCGATGCGGTCGTAGACCTTGTTCGAGTCCCATTCCTCAAGGCCGCACACGAGCTGGATCTGCTTCTTGTCGCGTATCGCGCCGACTCCGAAGAGGTGCGTGACGTTGATGATGCCGAGGCCGCGGATCTCCATATGGTGCCCGATGACCTTGTTGGCGCCTTGGCCCATGAGGATCGAGCCGTTGACGCAGCGGATGTCCACGACGTCGTCGGCGACGAGTCGGTGCCCACGCTCGATGAGCTCCAGCGCGGTCTCGCTCTTGCCGACGCCCGAGTCCCCTATGAGGAGGATGCCGATGCCGTAGACCTCTACGAGGACGCCGTGGATCGTCGTCTGCGGCGCGAAGATGTCCGAGAGCACGCGGATCACGCGGCTCGAGAACTCGCTGGACGGGAGGTCGGTCTGGAGGACGGGGCAATCGGCGGCCTCGGCCGCGGCGAAGAAGGACTTGCCCGGAGAGAGGTTGTGCGTGAATATGCAGCAGGGCATGGGGTAGGCGAACAGCTTCTGGAGGTTGTCGGTCCTGCCCTCCTCGTCCAGCATCTTCAGGTAGGCGTTCTCGCCGCGGCCGAATATTTGCAGCCGGTTCCAGGCGAAGGACTCGTAATATCCGGATAGGGCAAGCCCCGGCCTATTGAGGTCGGGCGTGGTGATCTCGCGCGAGAGGCCCTTGCGGCCTCCTATGCACCGGAGGTCGAGGGCGTTCTGCTCCTTAAGGTCGAGGTCCAGGAGATCTAGGACCGTGAATTTCTTTTCGTCTGAGGACACGGGCCGAGTCTACTACGGAAGAGCCCGAGGCGCAATGACGCTATTTCCGCTCCTGGACCTTCTCCTTCTCCTTCGAGATCTTCTGCTCCAGCCTATCGATGAGCTTGTCTATCGCGGTATTTACTTCGAAGTCGCGTTCCTCGAGGTGGGCCTGGACTCCCCAACGAAAATTCACGGTCGCCTCGAACTTGAAATCCTTCTCCTTGGTCATGACGAAAATGAGGTCGACGATCATGTCCTTCGCATACCCGATCCGCTCGAGTTTTGAATCTAGGTACTTCCTGCTTGCCTCGCCCAGGTCGAAATGCACGGAACGGACATCGACGGTCATTAGAACCTCCTTATTTATCGCGAAACGCTATACGCAGGTCGCCCGAGGCGACCCCTACAATCAATTTTCTCTCAGCCAGCCGAGGCCGGAGGCCTCGGCTATATTCTCTTCCTTCCGAAGGAGGACCCCAGGTCGAGCTCCCCCCGGTACTTCGCGACCGTCCTCCGTGCGAGCTTGATGCCCTTGCGGCCGAGCACTTCGACGATGTCCCGGTCGGAGAGTATCGAGTCCTCGGCCTCGATGATCTCCTTGATGACCTGCTTCACCCCTTCTTTCGAGAAGCTCGAGCCCCGCGACCCGGCTCCGGAGATCGAGTTGGTGAAGAAATATCTCAGCTCGAAGATGCCCCAGTCGGTTTGCATGTATTTCCGGTTCGCGATTCGCGATACCGTGGTCTCGTGGACGCCGATCTCGTCGGCGACGTCCTTGAGCGTCAGCGGGGCCAGGCGCTTGGGGCCCTCCGCGAAGAAGGCGCGCTGGAATTCGACGACGGCGCGCGCGACCTTGAGCAGGGTCTGGTTGCGCTGGTGTATGGACCGTATGAAGAATTTCGCTTGCTTGATGTTGTCGCGGACGTAGGCGCTGGTGGCGCGGTCCGCGGGATGCGGGACGTCGCCCCGCGCGGCGAGGCTATCGAAGAACGGGTCTATGCCGAGGACCGGGATCTCCTCGTCGTTGAGCACGATGACGAAATCGCCGTCCTTGAGCTTGACCATCAGGTCGGGGAGCACGTAGCGGGGCTCCTCGGTCGAGTAGGCCCTGCCGGGGAAGGGCGCCAGCCCCTTTATGAAGGCGAGAGCTCTCTGGAGCTCGAGATCGGAAAGCTTCAGGCGCTTCTGGATCTCCGAGTGCTTGCCCTTCTCGAGCAGCTCGATCTGGTCGCGCAGGATCGCGACGGCCGCCGCGGGGGCGTCGCCCGCGAGCAAGGCCTGCGCGAGGAGGCTCTCGCGATAATCGGCGCAGGCGGTTCCTATCGGCTCGAAGCCGCGGACGAGGGAAATGACCTCGTCTATCACGGTCTTGGCGGTCCTGGGGACGAGGATATACGGATCCTCCTTATGAAAGCCGTCGTCGTCGAGGTTCTGGATCAGGGTCTCGCCTATGTCCCGCCTGGCATCGTCGATGCGCTGCAGCCTGAGCTGCCAGAGCAGGTGCTCCTGGAGGGTCTCGGGCCGGGCGATGGCGCCCTCGATGAACATCCGCTTGGAGTCGTCGTCGGAGCCGGAGTGAGAGGAAAAGCCGGGATCCGAGCTGTTCTCGTAGGGCGAGGCGTCCTCCGCCTCCCTGGGCTCGGTCTCCGGAAGGGTCTCGAGGGAGACGGTGGACGCATCCGAGACGATCTCGAGCGCGGGATTCGCCTCGATCTCCTCCTGGATCTGCTCCTTTAGCTCCTGAAGCGGCATTGCCATCAGCTTGATCGATTGGATCATCTGAGGGCTGAGTTTTTGGCGTTGTTCCGCGATGAGCGCGGGCTTCTGAAGCTGCACCCTTACCTCCGTACCTGAAATTTAAGCTCTCGGGACCGAATGTCAAGCTGAAGTAGGGCGAATATCGGGGAAAATTGCTAGCAATAATCATGCCGAAATCATAAAAAACATCCATTTATTCAATCGACCCCCTATCGGAAGGCGGCTATCATATTGACGTCAGTAGATAATAGTTATTACTTTATTGATACTTCGAAAGGGTCTTTCGGGCCCATAATTAGGTGGAATGATGTCGATCAAGCAGCAGGAGACTCGCCCCGAGCCGCAGGAAAAGGTTCCCGAGTCGCCCCCTATCGTTTCGGACGCGGCCGATAGCCCCGAAGAAGGCGATAGCCGATCCGAGCCCTTCCCCGACGACGCACCGATAAGTCGCATGGCCATCCTGGAGGCCGAGCTCTCGGCCGCCAGGGAGGAGCTATCGGCGGTGAACGATAAATACCTGCGCAAGCTCGCCGAGGACGCCAACTTTCGCAAAAGGATGATCCGCGAGAAGGAGGACGGGCAACGCTTCGCCGTGACCTCGCTCCTCGGCGACCTCATTCCCGTACTCGACGACTTCGACCGAGCCATCGCCAGCGCCGAGACCCAGAAGGATTACGCCGTCCTTCACGACGGCGTTCAGCTCATCAGGCGGCAGCTCGGCTCCGTCCTGGAGGCGAAGTACGGCCTCGCGCGCTTCGAGTCCCTCGGCAAGTCCTTCGACCCCAACCACCACGAGGCGGTCGCGATGGTCCAGGGCGGACCGGAGGACGGCGACGAGGCGGTAGTAGCCGAAGAATTCCTGCCCGGCTACGGCTTGCACGACAGGGTAATCAGGACCGCCAAGGTTCGGGTCATGATGCCCGCGCCCAAGACAGCCGATTCCGACGCTCTAGCGAGCGGGCCGGAAGCCGAATAAATCGAGATTAAGGAAGGAGCGGATAGTATGGGTAGGATAATCGGAATCGATCTCGGGACGACCAATTCTTGCGTGGCGGTCATGGAGGGCGGGGAGCCCGTCGTCATCGCCAATTCCGAGGGGCAGCGTACTACGCCCTCCATCGTCGGGTTCACGCCTAAGGGCGAGCGCGTGGTCGGCCAGCCGGCCAAGAACCAGATGATCACCAATCCCGAGAATACGGTCTATTCGATCAAGCGCTTCATGGGGCGCCGATATCAGGAAGTGGGCAACGAGACCAAGCACGTGCCCTACCACGTCGTGGACAACGGCGCCGACGTCAGGATCGACATCTCCGGCAAGGGCTATAGCCCCCAGGAGATCTCGGCCTTCGTGCTCCAGAAGATGAAGAAGACCGCCGAGGACTACCTCGGCGAGGCGGTCACCGAGGCAGTCATCACCGTACCCGCGTATTTCAACGACGCGCAGCGCCAGGCCACCAAGGACGCGGGCAAGATCGCCGGCCTCGAGGTCAAGCGCATCATCAACGAGCCCACCGCCGCCTCCCTGGCCTACGGATATAACAAGGATCAGAAGAAGGAGAAGACCATCGCCGTCTACGACCTGGGCGGCGGGACCTTCGACGTCTCCATCCTCGAGCTGGGCGAGGGCGTCTTCGAGGTCAAGTCCACCAACGGCGATACCCACCTGGGCGGCGACGATTTCGACAGCCGCGTCATGCAGTGGCTCATCGACGAGTTCAAGAACGATACGGGCATCGATCTGTCCAAGGATCGCATGGCCCTCCAGCGCCTGAAGGAAGCCTCCGAGAAGGCCAAAATGGAGCTCTCCAACGTCCAAGCGGCCGAGATCAACCTCCCCTTCATCACAGCCGATGCCTCCGGCCCCAAGCACCTGCAGAAGACCCTGACCCGCTCGGCCTTCGAGCGGATGATCGACGACCTGCTCGAGCGGTCCAAGGCGCCCTGCACGAAGGCCCTGTCCGACGCCGGCATCACCGCCGCCCAGATCGACGAGGTCATACTCGTCGGTGGCTCGACCCGCATCCCCAAGGTCCAGGCCATCGTCCGCGAGCTCTTCGGCCGCGAACCCTCCAAGGGCGTCAACCCCGACGAGGCCGTCGCCGTGGGCGCGGCAATCCAGGGCGGAATCCTCGGCGGCGAGGTCAAGGACGTGCTCCTCCTCGACGTGACGCCCCTCTCGCTCGGCATCGAGACCCTCGGCGGCGTATTCACCCGCCTCATAACCCGCAATACTACGATCCCCTGCCGCAAGAGCCAGATATTCTCTACGGCCGCGGATGGCCAGACGGCCGTCTCGATCCACGTCCTCCAGGGCGAGCGCGAGATGGCCGGCCAGAACCGCACGCTGGGGCGCTTCGATCTCGTGGGCATCCCCCCGGCGCCGCGCGGGGTCCCGCAGGTCGAGGTCACCTTCGACATAGACGCGAACGGCATCGTCCACGTCTCGGCCAAGGACCTCGGGACGGGCAAGGAGCAGAAGATCCGCATCGAGGCCTCGAGCGGGCTCAACGACGACCAGATCGACAAGATGGTCAAGGAAGCCGAGGCGCACGCCGCGGAGGACAAGCGGGAGCGCGAGCGCGCCGACGCGCGCAACGAGGCCGACGGCCTGATCTATACCACCGAGAAGTCCCTTAAGGACTTCGGCGACAAGGTGAGCGCCGAGGACCGGGCCGCTATAGTGGCGGCCGACGCCGAGCTCAAGAAGGCCATGGAAGGCGACGACGTCGAGGCCATGAAGCAGAAGATCGAGGCCCTCAAGCAGGCTTCATACAAGCTCGCGGAGGAGATCTACAAGAATGCCGCCCCCCAGGGCGGAGCCGGTCCCCAGGGCGAGGGCCCGGGCGCCGACGGCGGCGCAGGCCCGACCGATCCCGACGCCGGGGCTTCCGGGAAGGCCGGGAGCGCGGAGGACGTGGATTACCGAGTCGTCGACGAGGAAGAGAAGAAGTAAATCGAGAATGGGGAAGCGATAATGGGAGAGCGGGGCCGGGCGGCCGAGACGCCGGCCCGCCCACGCCCTTCCACCGTCTCCGTTCTCGATCATCCATCGCTTATCGGGGTTTAACTTGGCCAAGCGCGATTACTACGAAGTCCTCGGCGTTGCGAAAGATTCCACCAAGGACGACATCAAAAAGGCATATCGCCGCTTAGCGATTCTCAATCACCCGGACAAGAACCCGGGCGATAAACCGGCCGAGGAGCGCTTCAAGGAGGCGACCGAAGCCTACGAGGTGCTCGGCGACGACCAGAAGCGCAAGGCCTACGACCAGTTCGGCTTCGCGGGCGTAGAGGGGATGGGCGGAGCAGGCTCGCCTCAGGATTTCTCCTCCGTATTCAAGGATTTCGAGGATATCTTCGGCGGCTTCAGCAGCGGGGGATTCTCGAACATCTTCGACACGCTCTTCGGGGGCGGGGGCGGGGACGGCAGGAGCCGAGGCGAGCGCGCCTCGCGCGGAGCCAACCTGCGCTACGACCTGGAGCTCACCTTCGAGCAGGCAGTATTCGGGGCCTCGGTCGAGATCGCCTACACGAAGAACGATTCCTGCAAGACCTGCAAGGGATCGGGGAGCGCGGACGGCGCCGGCAAACGGGTATGCCCAACGTGCCAGGGCTCCGGCCAGGTGCGCAGGAGCTCGGGCTTCTTCTCGATCGCGCAAACCTGCCCGAGTTGCCGGGGCGAAGGCTCGGTCATCGAGAAGCCCTGCCGCGACTGCGCCGGCTCGGGGCTCGCGAAGAAGAAGCAGAAGATCAAGGTTACTATCCCGGCTGGAGTGGAGGACGGCAAGCGCGTCTCCATACCCGGGCAGGGCGATACGGGACCTAACGGGGGAAGCCCCGGAGATCTGTACGTCTTCATGCACGTGCGAGGCCACGAGTATTTCGAGCGCGACGGCGCCGACCTGTACTGCGCCATCCCCATCAGCCTTACGATGGCCGCGCTCGGGGGAGAGGTCGGCTTCGCCACCATCGAGGGGAAGACGATCAAGGTGAGCGTGCCCGCTGGCACGCAGAACGGCAAGATGCTCCGCGTCCGCGAGGAGGGCGTGCCCGTCGCCGGCGGCAGGCGGGGCGATCTCTACCTGAAGATCCTCGTGCAGGTGCCGCAGAAGCTCACCAAGCGCGGCCGCGAGCTCCTCGAGCAGCTTCGCGAGTCGGAGGGCGAGGATCCCCAACCCCAGCCGGTCAAGCTGAGCGAGCTGAAGAACTAGTAAGCGCGCCGCAAGAGCCGCTCCGCGAGCCGGGCGAGGTCCTCGCGCGCCGTCGAGGCCGGAAGGCGGCTGATTTCCCGCTGCGCGCGCGTCGTGAAGCGCCGGGCGTCCGCCCGCGCCCGATCGAGCCCTCCCAGCTCGGCCGCGCGCGCCGCCGCGGCCGCGGCAGCCTCGAGAGAGACCGGCTCGCCCCCGCTCCCCCCGGGCGCGAGGATAGCCGCCATGCCCGGTCCGTCCGCCTCGATCGCGTAGATCAAGGGCAGTGTGCAGAGGCCTTCGGCTATATCCTTGCCGACGGGCTTGCGCAGGACGTCCTCCTCCGACTCGAAATCCAGGATATCGTCGATCACCTGGAACGCCATTCCGATATCGTAGCCCGCGCGGCGAAGGGTCTGCGCGACCTGCGCGCCCGCCTTAGCCTCGGTGGCGCCGGCGTGGAGGGCGAGCGAGAAGAGGGCGGCAGTCTTTCCCGCGATGGTGCGGAGGTAGGATCGCACGCTCGCGGAGTAGGAGAACTTGGATAGGTCCTGGGATATCTCCGCCGAGCAAACCGCCGCGATGAGCCGCGCCAGACCCTTCGCGTTCTCCGGCATGGCGCTCTCGGAGGAGAGGAGGAAGCAGCGGGAGAAGAGCCAGTCTCCCGACAGGACCGCCTTCTTGACCCCGACGCTCGCGTAGAGGCTCGGAAGGCCCCGCCTGACCGGCGCCTCGTCGATGATATCGTCGTGGAACAGGGTCGCTACGTGGAGGAGCTCGATGGCGGCCGCCAATTTCTCTATGCGTATCGGATCCGCCCCCCGCCCGAAGCTCGATCCGATGAGGAGGAGGGCGGGCCTGAGCAGCTTGCCGTTGGACTCCGCCGCGGCGGCCACGGCTTCCCTCAGCGGGAAGCCGCGGTCGTCGACGGTTTCGCCGATCACGGCCAAGACCCGCTCGAGCCTCGCCGCGAGGGCGGGGCTGTCCTTCCAGAAATCGGTCATGGCTCCCCTATTCGGCGATCACTTGGTCGGGTCGTCGCCGTAGAGGTGCGACCGGCGGGCGAGGCGGGTTCCGTTCCACCAGCGCTTGATGAGGGGCACCGTCCAATAATCGAGGCCGAAGGCCCTGCCCGCGCCGCCCATCATCGCGATAGCCGCGAAGATGAACCAGGCTTGATCCCACCTGAACATGCCCGAAAGAGTGAATACCAGGGTGAGGCCAATGCTGGCGACCGCCCCGAACCAGGTGAATAATCCCCCGAGGAAGACGAGCCCGATGCCGATCTCCGTGACCACGACCATTGATTGGAAGGCCTGGTAGGGGAGGTAGGAGAAGAGTCCGTCCATGAAGGTCTTCTTGAACCAATGCACGAGTCCGGCGTTCGGGTCGAGTATGGGCTTGGTCAAGTCCCATACGGCGTGGAAGGCCTCCGGGGCTGCCGCGGCGGGGGCGGCGCCCGCAGCGGAGGCAGCGCTGGTGGCCGCTACGGCTCCGGCGGCCGCGGTGGCCGCGCTCGTCGCAGCGACGGCTCCCGCCGCCCCCGTGGCAGCGCTGGTGGCCGCTACCGCCCCGGCCGCCGCGCCGGCGGCCTCCGTGGCCGCGCTCGTCGCGTCGGTCGCGGCCTTCACCCCGGCCTGCACGACGCCGGACGAGAACATCCATCCCGACTTGGAACCGGAGGAAAAGGCGAACCAGCCCTCTCCGATCTTGTTGATCCCTTCGAAGAGCCAGGAGACGCCGAGCCATAGCCGGAGCAGGAGCGGCCAGTACCCGCGGGTCTTGTGCGCGAAGAAGCCGCCGATGATGGATCGGCCGCTCTCCATATCGAGGAATTCGTGCTTGAAGTATTCCCAGACCTGGTTCAAGCCCGCGATCCTGAAGAGGTAGTACATGTTGATGAGGTGCTTCATCGCCATGGCGACAAAGCCGCTCGTCCGCATCCCTCCTGCGTTGGCCACGCCGTACTTGCCGCCTATGGAGACCATGAAGCCGTGGTAGTTGGGCTTGAACTCGTGGTGCTCGCCACCGTCGATGTCGGCGATGATGTTCTTAGCGGCGGCCTCCGCGCTGAAGTGCGCCGATTCCACGATCATGGCCATGGGCTTGCCGTCGACCATGAGGCCCGCGTTGTCCCCGACCGCGAAAGCGAAGGGATGCTTCTGCGACCGGAGGGCGGAGGTGGTCTCGATGCGATTGCGCTTCGCCATGGGCAAGCCGAGTCCGGCCCCGAATTCCGTCCCCTTGACGCCGCAGGTCCAGATGAAGGTCCGGGTCTCGACGGGATCCTTGTCCTTGAGGAGGACCTTGCCCGGCTCGGCCCCGATGATCGGCGTGCCGATCATGAGCTCGCAGCCATTCTTCCTCAGGTATTTCTCCGCCTTCGCGCGGAGGGGCTCCTCGAGCATCGGGAGGATGCTCGGCAGGGCCTCGATGACGACGACCCTCGCCTCGGAGGGATCGAGGTAATGCTTGCGGCACATGGCATCCCGGTACTCCAGGAGCTCGCCGGCCAGCTCTATGCCGGTAAAGCCCGCGCCGGCGACGACGAAGGTGAGGAGCCGCCGGCGCGCGGCGGGATCGGTCTCCTCGGCCGCCTTCTCGAAGATCACCTCGAGATGCTGCCTGATGCGGATGGCGTCGTCGAACGACCAGAGCGTGAAGCTGTTGTCCTGGACCCCCGGCGTCCCGAAGAATTCGGGCTGTGCCCCGGTGCCTATCACGATGTAATCGAAATGGTATTCTCGCGAACGGGAGCGCGCGACCTTCGCCTCGAAATCGACTTTGTCGATCGAGTCCACCACGCACTCGATCCTCTTGGCCCCGAATATCTTGCGGAAGGAGACCTGGACGGACTCGGGATCGGCGCGCCATCCGGCTACTTCGTGAAGTTCGGTCATGAGCGTATGGAAGGGTTTCTTGTCGACGAGGGTGATTTCTATGTCGTCTCGCTTCCGGAAGCGCTTTTCGAGGATTTTACCCGCCCAGACGCCGCCATAGCCGCCTCCGAGGATGAGGATGCGCTTTTTTTCTCCCATGATCGACGACTCCTTATAGGGTTATTTGCAGGGATTGAGATTTTTGAGATCGAATGATGTGTGAATTCTACATTGAAAGTCAATAAATGGCTATATATTTCTTTCTAGAATACTCCAGATCCCAGCCGCGCTGGCCTGCCTTTCCTTTTTAGCGTATTTCATGTAGGATCAAAGCGTACAGGGCTGTTGCCGCATCCTGTCCCCGCGAGGACATCCGGATTTCGAACGCCCTAAATCGCAATCCCACTTCATTAAGCGAGTTAGCCATGGATTTTCAACGATTCGGCATCGACCCTCGGTTGGCCCAGGCCGCCGAGGGCCTTCCGACCAATTTTTTCTTCTATGAGAAGATGCTCGCCCACGTCGTCGAAGCGCAGGAGAATGTCTGCGTGAAGATAGCCCTCGACGAGGGCCGGGAGGAAGTCCTGCTGTTGCCCGCCCTCCAGTGGCTGCTGTCCGGGGAGGCTCGAAAGGCCCTCGTCGTCGTCCCCGATGTCGAGGGGGTCGACCGCTGCGCCTCGGCCATCGGGAACCTGGGCTCGGCCGCGGGGATAAGCGTCTGCCGCGTCACGCGGGACGAAGCCGCCGATCCCGCGATCCGCCTCGACGGCGACCCCTCCTCCTCCTCCGTCCTCCTCGGCATGCTCGAGGACCTGCTGGCCATCCCGGAGCTCGACTTGCGCGGCTACGGCTTCCTCGTCGTGGACGGCGTCGATCGCCTTAGCGACATCCCCACGGACGCGATCCGGAAATTCAGCGCATCGCTGCTCCCCTCCTGGGAGAGGCGCAGCGTGCTCGCCTGCGCGAGGTTCTCGGTGAAGGCCAAGAACCTCGCCTGGGACCTAGCCGACAACCCCACCGAGATAAGCATCGAGGGCGAGGTGGCCAAGGCCCAGAGCGTCCTCAAGGAAACCTGGAGCGTCCCTGTCGATTCCAAGCTCAAGTTCCTCCTTGGCCTCCTCGAACGCGAGAAGCCCTCTCGGCTCTGCGTCTTCTGCAATCTCAAGGATACGGCGAGCGATGTGTGCCGCCGCTTGGCCGCGAATGGCGTCCGCACCGATTCCATCCTCGGCGGCCTCCTGCCCGAGCGCAAATTCGCCCTCGTCGAGAAATTCAGGGCGGGCGACTCAACCTGCCTCCTCCTAACCGACGAGGGCGCCGACGGCCTGACCCCGGGCGTCTTCCCCCTGATCGTAAACTACGATATACCTCTCGAGCCCGAGCTCTTCGTGAAGCGGCTCGAGATGCTCGATCGCTCGGACCCCGGAGCCAAGGTCGTCAGTATCGCCTGCGACCGCTACATATACGGGCTGCCCGCGGTCGAGCAGTACATCGACGCCAAGCTCGACGCCGTGCCCGCGGAGCCTTCGATGCTCGCGGCGGTCGACAGGAGCGAGGGCATGGCGTCCGACCGGAGGCCGAAGGGCGACTCCTATCCCCGGGACGCCCGGAGAGGCCAACCGCAGCGTCGAGAATCGAGCGCGCGAGACGGGCGCCAACGCGAGGCCTATCCGCGCGACTCGTATCCGCGCGAGGGCAGGAGCCCGGATATCCGCAAGAGCATCTCCGAGGCGACCGGCGGCGCCCTCGACATGAGCGGGGCCCTTCCCCCGGACCAGGGCAATTCCCGGCCGGCCTCGGCGCGCCCGGCGCAGGGCAAGAATACCTCACGCGGAGAGCCGCGGCGAGGCGGCCAGGAGAGCCGAGGCCAAGGAAGCTCGGGAGGCCGTCCCTCGGGCAATAAGGAAGGGCGGCGAGACGACGCGCGCCGCGTAGGCGGGAAGCCTGCCCAGCAGCGGGCGGCGGATCCCCGGCAGCAGGGCTCGAGGCCTCAGGCAGGCAGGCCCCCCGCGGGGAAGCCCGTCCAGGCCAAGCCGGGGAATCCCTACGAGCTTCCAATGGAAGAGCGTATGAAGATCTACCGTGAGAAGTACGGCCGCAATCTCGGCGAGGAAAAAGCCGGCGGCGGCCGAGGCGGCCCCCGGAATGAGCAGAAGGGCGGCCAGCGAGGGCCGAAGGCGCAGCGCGGCGGTCAGCCAGGCACCGCCCAACAGGGCGCCCAGCAGGGCGGCCCCAAGCGGCAGCCCAGCCAACGCGGACCCGGGCAGGGCCAACAGAATCAGAGGAAGCAGCAGCCGCAAGAGCAGCGCCCTCCCCGTCCCCAGGCGCCTCGAGCCCCGCAGAAACCGCAGGCTGAACCCGCTCGGAAGCCGGAGGGAGTCATGGGACGGCTGCTCGGCGCCTTCAGGAAGAAGAAAAGCTAGTTTTTGATCTACGGCTGTAAAAACCGGCGTAAACCGGTTAACTATTGACGCCCCTCCTCAGGTCGACTAGGATTGTCCGAGTAAAGCCGGGAGCATCTCCCACCGGCCATCCTGCCACGACCAAGGCGGCGAACCAATGAAAATCATCTCCCATACCGTCAAGCCGAAGATCCCCGCGGCGCTCTCCTCCCTCGAGGAAATGGCCCACAATCTCTGGCTCTCGTGGAACTTCGAAGCGATAACGCTTTTCATCCGGCTCGACTACGATGTTTGGCTTCAATCGAACCAGAATCCAGCGATGATGCTCGGGATGGTCTCCCAGGATCGCTATGACGAGCTCGCCCAGGATGATTCCTATATCGCCGCCCTCAAGATGGTAGAGGAGAAATTCGAGCGCTACAAGAACGGCGAAACGTGGTACAAGGGCCAGCATGACGGGATCGTCGCCTACTTCTCGATGGAATACGGGCTGGACGTCTCGCTCCCGACCTACTCGGGGGGGCTCGGCATTCTCTCCGGCGACCACATGAAGGCCTCGAGCGACATGGGTCTTCCCTTGGTGGGCGTAGGCCTGCTTTACAGGCAGGGCTACTTCAAACAGTACCTCAACCCAGACGGATTCCAGCAGGAATCCTACCCGGAGAACGACTGGTACAACATGCCCGTGCATCGCTGCCTCGACGCCAAGGGCCAGCCCATCCTGATAGCCGTGGAGATGGCGGATAGGACGGTGGCCGCGCAGATATGGGAGGTCACGGTCGGCCGAGCCTCCCTCTTCCTGCTGGATACGAATATCGAGGAGAACGCTCCCGAGGAGCGGGCTGTGACCGCGGCCCTCTACGGCGGCGACGCCGAGACCCGCATCCGCCAGGAGATACTCTTAGGCGTGGGCGGCATCCGCGCGTTGCGCGCCCTCGGGGTGGACGTGGCCGTCACGCACATGAACGAGGGGCACTCGGCTTTCCTAGCGCTCGAGCGCATCCGCGAGGCGATGATCGAGCGCTCGTTCTCCTTCTCCGAGGCCGTTCAGATGATCTGGCCGACGAATATATTCACGACCCATACGCCGGTGCCAGCCGGCAACGAGCGCTTCGGGATCGAGCTCATGGAGAAGTACTTCCGGCCCTGGGCGCAGCAGCTCGGCCTCGAGTGGCAGGATTTCCTGGCCCTTGGCCGCGAGAAACCTGAGGATCAGAGCGAGCGCTTCTGCATGACCGTATTCGCCCTCAAGCTCTCCGCTTACGCCAACGGCGTCGCCGAGCTCCATGGGCTCGTGTCCCGCAACATGTGGGCCGGCCTCTGGCCCTCCCTCCCGCTCGACGAGGTTCCCATAACCTCGATCACCAACGGGGTCCACCCGCGCACCTGGGTCTCGCACAACATGCTCGAGCTCCTCGACCGCTATTTCGGCCCGCGCTTCTACGAGGAGCCGGCCAACCTCGACATGTGGGACCGCCTCGACCGCATCTCCGACGAGGAGCTGTGGCGCACCCACGAGCGCCGCCGCGAAAGGCTCGTCGTCTTCGCGCGCGACCGGCTCAAGCGCGCGATGAAGCGCGCCGGCGCCTCGGAGGGGCTGCTGCACCGGGCAGAGGACGTCCTCTCCCCCTACGCCATCACTATATCCTTCGCGAGGCGCTTCGCGACCTACAAGCGGGGGAATCTCCTCCTGCGCGACCCCGAACGCCTCCTCCGCCTGATAAACGACAAGGAGAGGCCCGTGCAGATCATCTTCGCGGGCAAGGCCCATCCCCACGACCTTCCCGGCAAGGAGATCATCAAGGAGCTCGTACACTTCTCGAGGCGGGAGGAAGTGCAGAGTCGCATCATCTTCCTCGAGGACTACGACATGACGATGGCCCGCTACCTGACCTCGGGCTCCGACGTGTGGCTCAATACCCCTCGCCGGCCCCTCGAGGCCTCGGGCACCAGCGGCATGAAGGCGGGCGTGAACGGCGTCCTCAATTGCTCCATCCTCGACGGATGGTGGGCCGAGGGCTACGGGCCCGAGGTGGGCTGGGCGATCGGCTCGGGCGAGGAATACCAGGACGAGGAGCTCCAGGACCGGGTCGAGAGCGAGGCCCTGTACGACCTCCTCGAGCACGAGATAGTCCCCATGTTCTACCAGCGAGGGCGAGACGGCCTGCCCCGCGAGTGGATCAAGCGCATGAAGGCCTCGATGAAGTCGGTGGGCCAGCGCTTCTCCACGCACCGCATGCTCAAGGAATATTCCGAGAACTTCTATTTCCCCGCCCTGGACAACGGGAGGCGCCTCGCGGCCGAGAACTACGCCCCCGCGAAGGAGCTGGCCGCCTACCTCGCGAAGGCGCGCAAGGCCTGGCCGGCCATCTCGATCTCGGAGCTGCGCGCCGACGCCAAGCCGATCATGGAGCGGGGCGACATGGTCACGGTGACCGCCATAGTCGATCTAGGCGGGCTCGAGCCATCCGAAGCGGCCGTCGAGCTCTACCACGGCTCGGTGACGATACAGGACGGCATCACCTGCGCCACGCGCAACGAGATGACCGCCGCGGAGCGCAGGGGCAAGGCTTGGGAATACAGGGTGAAAGTGACCTGCGATAGGACGGGCCAGCACGGCTATTCCGTGCGCGTGATGCCGAAGCACCCCGCGCTGGTCAGCCCTTACGTCCCGGGACTGATACGCTGGGCCTGAGGCGGATGGCTCCCGCCCGCCGCGAGGCCGCGGCGGGCGCTGTTTTCGCCTCGGGATTGATGCCTTGCCTCGATGTGCCGAGCGGTGTATCGTGATTTGCCCGGGATTCGCGCTATTATTAACATATTAGTAATGTAAAAAAGCCCGATTGCCTTAGATCCTCTCGCCTAAGCATCGATCGTCGCGCTGGCCGGTACGGGCACCGGTAAAACACTCCCCCTCGTCGAGGGGGAGTCGTTCGTGCTCACACATGGTCTCCGGACGCGAGATCGGCGATGGCTAGGAGGAAAAAATGGCGAAAGAGACAATACTCGTAGTCGAGGACGAGACGCTCGTCGGGCTTGAATTGAAGGAAGACCTCGAGCGGCTCGGCTATTTCGTGCCCGAGGTCATAGAGAGGGGAGAGGCGGTCGTCCAGGCCGTCGCGCGGCATCGGCCCGACCTCGTGCTCATGGACATCCGCCTGCGTGGGAGCCTCGACGGCATCGAGGCCGCCTACCAAGCCAAGGCCGAGTTCGACCTGCCCATCATCTACCTCACCGCCTACTCCGACCCCGACACGCTGCGGCGCGCCGCGCTGACGGGGCCCGACGCCTTCCTGCTCAAGCCCTTCGACGAGCGCGAGCTCGCGGCCAACGTGGAGCTCGCGCTCTCGCGGGCCAAGAGCGGCGAGCCGCTCAGGCGGGAGCTTCGAGGGGCGATCTCGCTCGTGGACGCATTGGAGGAGCCCGCTCTCATCGTCGATCTGGAAGGCCGGATAGCGCACGCGAACAAGGCAGCCGTCGCCTTCCTCAAGGTCTCCGACTCGAGCCTGCTCGCCCGCGTCGAGCTTTCGGCCATACTCGAGGACTCCTGGAAGGAGCGGGGCCGCAAGCTCGTCAAGCTCAAGGGCGCGGAGAGCGAGGCGAAAGGCGCGATGGCGTCGATCGAGAGGCTGCTCCGCTCCGACGGCCGCGAGTACGGCAGCCTGGTGATACTCGGAAGCATGGAAAGGCGTGAGCGGCTCCTCCTCGAGGCCTCGGCCGCGGAGGCGAACGCCAGTCTGATCAGCTACCTTCCGGGGCCCGCCGCAGCGGGGAAGGGCTACCGCGTCGCCGGCTTCCTCGATCCCTGTCTCTCGGGATCCGGAGACTTCTTCGACGTCTTCCCCGCCGGGGAGGGCCGGACCGCCTTCTACGGCCTCGACGTCATGGGCCATGGCGTCATCGCCTCGCTCATGGCTTTTTCCCTCCGCGATATCCTTCCCGCGCTGGGCGGGGAGACGCTCGGGGAGACGCTCGGGCCTGCCGAGGTCGTCCGATCCCTCTACGAGCGCTACGGGCGTAGGAACGATAGCGCGGTGGGGGCGACGTTCTTCACGATCGCCTACGGCGAGATCGAGATCGCTTCCGGCGCCTACCGGATCGCCCGCGCGGGTTATACGCCCGTGCTTCACCTGGAGGCCGGCGGCAGGATGCGGGTGCATTACACGAAGGGCTCCGCGGTAGGGGTGACGCGGGAGGCGGAAATCGAGGAGGCGACCGGCACGCTCGCGTCGGGGGACCGGCTCCTCGTCGCGTCGGACGGCCTGCTCGCGTCTTTCGGCGACGGCCTCCTCGATACCTCGCTCGAGACCCTGAGCGCCTTCGCGGACGGCTACCGTGGGGCCGGGCTCGAGGCCTTCGTCGACGCCTTCAGGCGGCGCTCGCGCGAGTCCCCGGCTGTGGAAGGCTTGGAGGACGACGTCAGCCTCCTCGTGATCGAGCGCCTATAGCATCGCGAGGCCGTTTCCTTCCTATTCCGCCTGCGCTACAATGATCGAGCTCGGGAGGGAGGGCTGATGGAGGGTACCTACGACGTCGCCATTATCGGAGCGGGGGTCTGCGGCGCGAATATAGCCCGCAGGCTCTCGGCCTACGAGCTGGACGTGGCCTTGCTGGACAAGGAGGCCGACGTTTCCTTCGGGGTGTCCAAGGCCAACTCGGGGATCGTCCACGGCGGCTTCCATCACAACAAGAAGTACCTGAAGGCGCGCCTCGAGATACAGGGTGCCATGATGTTCGACCGCCTGAAGGCGGAGCTCGATTTTCCCTTCGTCCGCTGCGGCATCGTAGTCGTCGCCCTCCACGAGGACGAGATCCGCGCGGTCGAGCAGCTCTACGCCCAAGGCGTGGAGAACGGCGCGATCGGCATCGAGATGTGCTCGCGCGAGAGGATGCTGGAGCTCGAGCCTAGCTTGAGCCGCGACGCCCTGGGCGGGCTCTACGCCCCCGGCGGAGGCATCGTCGAGCCCTACCGCTTCGTGTTCTCCCTGGTCGAGTCGGCGGCCAAGAACGGCGTCCGGCTGCTCACCGGATGGGAGGCGTCCGGCGCGATTCGCGAGGGCGAGGCCTGGTCCCTGCGCGCGTCGGACGGCAGGAGCCTCCGCGCGCGCTACGTCGTCAATTGCGCGGGACTCTACGCGGACGAGGTCTCCCGCATCTTCGGGGCCGAGGATTACGCGATCAAGGGCCGCAAGGGCGAGTACTACCTCCTCGACAAGCTGACGCGCGCCAAGCCCGGCCGCGTGGTATTCCCCGTGCCCACCTCGGTCTCCAAGGGCATGCTGATCGTGCCGACCGTGGAGGGCACGGTGCTCCTCGGGCCGACGGCCAGCGCGATCGACGACAAGGGCGACGCAGCGACGACGAAGGAGCAGCTCGAGACGATCCTGCGCAGCGCGCGCAACATGATCCCGGATATCTCCGAGACCGACGTCATCACGAGCTTCGCGGGCATCAGGTCCATACTCGGGGAGGACTACTACATCGACGCCTCGGCCAAGGTCCCCGGCTTCATACAGGTCGCGGGCATCCAGTCTCCAGGGCTCACCGCGAGCCCCGCCATTGGCGAGTACGTGAAGGACCTGCTCAAGAAAGCGGGCCTCGTGCTCGTCGAGAAGGCCGATTGGGATCCCTGCGTGGCCAAGCTGCCCCGCGCCAAGGACCTGTCGCCCTTCGAGCTCGACGCCCTCGTGGCCGAGGATCCCGCCTACGGCGAGATCGTCTGCCGCTGCGAGCGCGTGACCGAGGCTGAGATCGTCGCCGCGATACGCCGCGGCCACACTACCCTCGATGGGATCAAGTACTTCACGCGGGCGCAGATGGGCCGCTGCCAGGGCGGCTTCTGCACATACAAGATCCTCAAGATACTGATGAGGGAGACTGGCATGAGCTGGGACCGGATAACCAAGCACGGCCGCGAATCGACGGTCCTCCGGGGCGAGCTATGAGGGAACTGAGCTTCGACGCCGTCGTGATAGGCGGGGGAGCGGCCGGCATGGCCGCCGCCCTCGAGCTCGAGGCGAGGGGACATGCCGTCGCGATCGTGGAGCGCGAGGAGCGCCTGGGCGGCATACTCGCCCAGTGCGTGCACAACGGCTTCGGCCTCATCGAATTCGACGAAGAGCTAACGGGGCCGGAGTTCGCCGAGCGCTTCGAGGAGAAGGTCGGCGCGAGGCCGATCAAGGTTCTCTGCGGCTGCACGGTCCTGTCGCTGGAGGCCGAGGGCCAGGACAAGGTCGTGTCCTGCGTATCGTCGGCCGAGGGCGTGATCGCCCTGAGGTCGAGGGCCGTCGTCCTCGCCATGGGCTGCAGGGAGCGCAACAGGGGCAACATCCGCATACCCGGCTCGAGGCCGGCGGGCGTCTACACCGCGGGCTTGGCCCAGCGGCTCGTCAACGTCGAGGGCTATGTGCCGGGCAAGGACGTCGTCATCATCGGCTCGGGGGACATAGGCCTCATCATGGCAAGGCGCATGAGCTGGATCGGCTGCAAGGTCCACGCCGTCGTCGAGATCCTGCCGTATCCTTCGGGCCTCACCCGCAACATCGTCCAATGCCTGCGCGATTTCGGGATCCCGCTCTACCTCTCGCACCTCACGACGGAGATATACGGAAGGGACCGCGTGGAGGGCGTCGAGGTCGCGCCGATCGAGAACGGCGCGCTCATGACGGCCAAGGCCTTCAGGATTCCCTGCGATACCGTACTCCTCTCCGTCGGCCTCGTGCCCGAGAACGAGCTATCGCGGACGGCGGGCGTGACGATAAACCCCATGACAAGCGGGCCCTGGGCCGATTCCTCCCTGATGACTAGCGTCTCGGGCGTCTTCGCCTGCGGCAACGTCCTCCACGTCCACGACCTCGTCGACTTCGTCGTGGAGGAGTCCAGGCGGGCGGGAGCCTTCGCCGCCGCCTGGCTGGCCGGCGCGCGGCCGGGGCGCGAGGTCCGCGTCAAGGCCGGCTCCAACGTCCGCTACGTCGCGCCCGCGCGGGTCGAGGCGGGTCGCGACAACAAGCTCTACCTCCGCACCATGATCGTGAAGAACGACGCCCTGCTCGAGGTCAAGCTGGACGGGAAGGTCCTCCTCTCCTCCAAGAAAAACCACGTCCAGCCCTCGGAGATGATCACGCTCAAGCTCGGCAAGGCCGAGCTCGCGGGGGCTGCCGAGCTCCCCGACGCGTCGATCGAGATTTCGATACTATGAGGAGAGGCGCATGAGCCAGGAACTGACCTGCATCACCTGCCCCATCGGCTGCCGGCTCGTAGTGGAGCGCACCGCCTCGGCCGGCGGCGGGAGGGACCCCGAAGGGGAGCTTTCGGTGAGCGGAAACCGTTGCCCCCGGGGCGCTGCCTACGCCCGCGAGGAGCTCCTCGCGCCTAAGCGGACGGTCACCGCCACGTGTAGGGCGCTCGCGAGCCAAGGTTCGCGAGCGAGCCAAGGTCAGGGTTCGGCCAGGCGCATCCCGGTGCGGACCACCGCGCCCTTCCCCAAGGAGAGGGTCGGCGAGCTGCTCGCGGCCATCTACGCCCTCGAGGAGCCGCTGCCGGTGGCGCGTGGCCGAGTCCTGATCAGAGACGCCCTCGGGCTCGGCATAGACGTAATCGCGACGAGGTCGCTAGGCTAAGCGAGAATCGCGTCGTGCGCCGCAACCCGGAAGGGCTCGGGGGCGTCTAATATCCGTCGAATAGGCGGAAAGAGAGGATTTTCGATGGGTTTACCTGCGGCTGCCCAGATCATCGTGTCGATAATTCCGATCGTCGGAATCGTCATGTGCACCGTCGTCGCCTTTTTCTATCTGCTGTGGAGCCACCGAGAGAAGGTGAGGCTTATCGAGAGGGGTCTGTACGAGTCGAGGAGGATCGACCTCGATACCTTCTGCCTCCTCGCGGGCCTGCTCCTGTCCAGCGTCGGGGCGGTCCTCTCGGTGCTCTTCATCGTGGTGGAGGGCGCCACCTACGCCCTGCTCGGGGGCTTGATCCCCTTGGCGGCGGGAGTCAGCTTCCTCGTCTTCTTCACGCTGCGGAGGAACCGGGCCGGGGTATGAGCGCCGCCGATCAGGCGCGGGGCTCGAGCGACGAAGAGGCCATCGGGCGGGTCTTGGACGGGGACACCGAGGCCTTCTCGATCCTGGTGAGGCGGCACGGGGCGCGGGTGACGCGCCTGGGCATGAGCTTCTTCCGCGACGAGGAAGAGGCGGCCGACTTCACTCAGGACGTCTTCGTCAAGGCCTATACGGCCCTGGCGTCGTTCAAGGGACGGAGCCTATTCTCTACCTGGCTTCTCCGGATCGCGTACAACACCGCGATCAACACGAAGAAGCGGAAGAGGGAGCAGTACTCCCTCGATCCGGAGATCGAGATCGTTGGGGAGCCGGGGACTGACGAGGCGCACCTTAGGGAAGAGACGGCCCGCGCCGTCCGCGGGGCGATGGCCGAGCTTCCGCCCCGGCAGGCGCTCTGCATAGAGCTATATTTTTATTATGACCTGAAGTATTCGGAGATCAGCGAGATCACCGGATACCCGGTGAATACGATCAAATCGCATGTGTTCCGAGCGAAGCGGATACTGCGCGAACGGCTGGGATCGATCGGGGAGGACCGGAATGAGGCATGAAGCGGCGCTAAGGTACCTCGACGAGCTCGACGCGAGGCAGGGCTACGGGCTCGCGCTCAGGCTTCACCTCGCCCGCTGCCCTTCCTGCGCCGCCTCCGCCCGTCGCGTCGAGGCGGCCCTGGTCGCCTTTCGCGAGGATACGCGTCGCGCGGATATCCGCGGCGCCGAGGCCATCCTCGCGGACTCTCGCGTCGAGGAGCGCGTCATGGCGGCGGTCAGGCTCATGCCGCCGCCCCGGCAGGATTTCGCCCTGCGCGATTGGCTCTTTCCCGCCGCCGTCATAGCGCTCTCGATGTTCTTCCTGCCGCTGTTCGGCCAGGATATCGGCTTCCTGGAGGCGCTTTTCGGCTCGGGCTACGCGCTCTCGTTGTCCCTGGTGCTCGGCGTGGGGTTCACCGCCTACAGCGCGCTCTTCGTCGCGACCCACCTGCTGGAAGTCCGATCCTACCTCGAGAAGCGGGGCCTGATGCCCCGCTAGGGCTATTCGCCTTCTTTTAGGATCTCTATCTTTATGCCCTCGGGAGCCTGGGACTCCTCCTTGGGCGGGACGGTGACCTTGAGGATGCCGTTGCGGAAGATTGCCTTCACCCTGTCCTGGGCGAACTTATCGGCCGGCACGTAGTATTTCTGCTTCTCGACGTCCTTCAGCTTTAGCCGGCGCTTGAAGTAGCGCACGTCGTCCTCGGGGAGATCCTCGAGGCCCATCTTGGCGGAAAACACCATGTAATCGCCCTGGAAGGTGAGGGCGATCTCCTTCTCGTCGAAGCCGGCGAGGGCGAATTCGAATACCATGACCTGTTCGCTGGTCAGGAAGATGTTCATGGGCGGGAAGGAATAGCCGGGATAGTAATCGGCGTTCTCGTCCTGGCCAAGGTCGAACCAGGGCTTGGCCCCTGGGCCGGCGTTCGTGTTTACGTGGACGTTGAAGTTGGGTCCCATTTTCTGGCCCATCTTCTCGCCCATGTCCTGGAAGTTGGCGCCGAAATTCTTCGCCGCGTCGAAGACCTCGTCGAGTATGGTTCCGATATCGACGTACATCCTGTTGCCTTTCATGACTGCCTCCCCGAGTCTCGCGCAAAGGCCGCCCCCGAAAGGGCGGCCTTGATCATACAGTACCGAATAACCTTAGTTGCCCTCTTTGATGATCTCGATCTTGATTCCCTGTCCCTCGGGGTACTTTGGGGGAATGGTGACCGTGAGGACACCGTTCTTGAATGCCGCCTTGGCCTGGTCCTGGGCGTAGTCCTCGGCGGGAACCGAGTATTTCTGCCTATCGATGTCCCTGGGCCTGAAGCCGTGCCTGTAGAATCGGTCCTCGACGCCTTCGTCGTCGTCCCTGGGAGCGGCCTTGGCGGTGAGCACGAGGTAGTCGCCTTGGAAGGTGACCGACACCGCGCTCTCGTCCATGCCGGCGAGGGCGAACTCGAACACGAGGCTGCCGTCGCGGGCGGTATAGGAATTGGTAGGCGGGTAGAAGAAGGAGCCGGGGCGATCGCGGTGATTGTGGCGCGACCCGTGGCCGGAGCCGCAGCAGGACTCGAAGATCGGCCCCATATCCGGAGCCATGTCCTTCATCTTCTCGCCGAAATCGCGAGCCATGCGCACGAAATCGTCGAGCGAGCCGCCGAAATCGAAACCCTTGTCGAAGTTACCCATGATGTCCTCCAAAAAGCGAGGAAGCGCCGCGGCGAGGAAATGCCTCGCGACCGCGGAACCCGATTCGCCCTCCGTACGGAGCGGCGAGCCTCGGGCCCCCTGACGGGCGACCTTCGGCATGCCTATAAGGTACTACCCCGGCGAGAGTAGGGCAAGGCGCTAAAACGAAAGGGGCAGCCGCGCTCGTCCGCGCGGCCGCCCCCCTTCATATACGGCGATCCGCGCTACTTCTTGTCCGGGTACAGCACGGGGAAGTCGACGGCCTTGCCCTTGGCCGCGAGGTCCTCCGGAATGACCTTCCAGTTGCCGTAGGCTTGGACCGTGACCGCGCCCTTCTGCTTCTCGAACCACTTAAGCAGGTAGAAGCGCAGGTCCTTCGTGGTCGCGCCGTTCACGAACTTGAGCTTCTGGACTGCCGTCTTATCGAGCCCCGCGCCGGTGGTGAGATGTCCGCCGCCGCCCTGGCCGCGATAGGAGTTGATCGCCACCGTGTAGGTGGCCGAGAGGTCGAAAGCCGCGCCGTTCGAGAAGCCGGTGATGGTTATGCGCGAGCCCGCGGGCTTGGACACGTCCACCGCGTAGTCGATTCCCGCCGCCGAGTCGTAGTTGTACGAGGGACTCGCGGTGACCAGGTTGCCGTCCTTGTCCTTGGTCAGGGCGATGAGATGGTTCCCGTCGTTGGGCATGGTCGCGAACCAGCTCTTGTAGGAGTACTCGAGGAAGTCCTTGATCTGCTGCCCGGTCATGTCCATCGTATAGAGGAAATTCTCGTATTGATAAAGGTTGAACATGTCGCGCACGTACATCGTGCCGTCGGCGCTGGAGGGGATGGTCGCGTCGAAGGTGAGGGGCGCCGCGAAGGACACGTCCGCCTTCTTGAGGCCCATGGCCGGATCGGCCGAGAGCTCGAGCTGGATGCGGTGGATGAGGTCGACGAAGGCGGAATCGCCGAACATCGAGTCGCGGGTGGTGATCTTGCCCGCGAGCTTGCCTACGGGCCTGTCGACCCAGGCCTTGACCTCGTCGTAGGCCCCCTGGAACTTGCCCAGGAAGGCCTTGTCCGCGTCCACGCCGTCGGTCGGGACGAGCACGCCCGTGACTACCTTGTCGTACGTGTTCGTCTTCTTGTTCAATCTGAGGTCGACGCGCGCGTCCACGACGTTCGCGGCCGCGTTCTTCGCGCCGTAGATGTAGACCGTCCGCCCGTCCGGGCCCTTTACGTCGATCTTTTTCTTCGCGGCGGGATCCCAGCCCTGGCCGTCCCAGCCGGCGTGGTCGTGTCCCGCGAAGATGAGGTCGAAGCCCGGGACCTGCTCGGCCACGAGCTGGGCCGCGTCCTCGTTGGAGGGCGTATCGCGATTCGTTCCGCCGTAGCTGTAGTCCACGCCCGCGTGGAAGAGGCCGACGAGGAGGTCTGGCTTCTCCTTCGCCTGGATGATGGGGACCCACTTCTTGGCCGTCTCGACCATGTCGACGAAGGTCATTCCCGACCAGAACTGGGGCGGGAGCCAATCCGGTATCTTCGGGGTGATCATGCCGAGGATGGCGATCTTGACGCCCTTGCGCTCGATGACCTGATAGGGCGTGAAATAGGGAGTGCCGTCGGCCTTGACCGCGTTGGCGCAGAGGACCGGCGCCTTCACCTCTTTATAGAGCTTGTCGTAGACCGCATGCCCGGCCTCGATGTCGTGGTTGCCGACGCCTACCGCGTCGTAGGCGAGGTAGTTGAGGGCCTGGCCCCACACGTGGGGGACGTCGGTCTTCTGGAAATTGTAGTAGTAGACCGTCGGCTGGCCCTGCAGGGAGTCGCCGTTGTCGAGCAGGACGACCTCGCGCTTCGAGTTGGCGCGCTCCGTCGCGATGATCGTCGCGATCTGCGCGAGTGAGTTCTTCATCGGCGCGGCCTTGATGAAGTTGTAGGGGAAGATCGCGCCGTGGATGTCGGTGGTCTCCAGGAACGTGAGCGATAGGGTGTCGGGGCGGACCTGGGCGCTTACCGCGGCGCCGGTCGCGAAGACCAGGGCTAGGGCGAAAACCGCCGCTAGGAACCGCGTGGCTAGGGGATTCTTTCTCATCGAAGCCTCCTTGGGATTTACATGGGACGTGATGATTCTAAACCCCGGGGCGGGCGGTGGGAAGGGAGATCGTTAGGAGAGGGTTATGGCGCGGTTAGCATTGGGTTTGTATTTTTATGCAAGGGGCGGATTGAAATCGAGCACGGAATTTCCGAAACCGCCACTAGAAAAAGGAGCAGGTCGAGGGAAAGGGATTACCGCATCGCTCGGGGGGAATGCGGCCAAGAGGATTCCACTGTTTCGGGGAAATCTTGGCCGCTTATGTCCGTTCAGTTCACCGTCATCAGATCAGAATCGCCGTGCGGGCCTCGTGACGACCGTGTAACCGGTATAGGAATTCTGCATATCGAACCAGCCGAACGGCGAGAGGCAATGAAACCCCCGGCAACCGTTACCGGATCCGTTGTTAACCTGCGATGAAGAAACGAAAAGATAAAGCGTTGCGGCATAATCGATGGAACTCACCGCGAAGAGCATTTGGTTCGCCTCGTTCTCGCTGGGCATGAACCAATCTGAATAACCATTTTGGGTATAGGTTCGGCAATCGTTCGCCATGTAGGTACCGGCGCCCATGGCGGCGATAATGGCGCTGGTGTTGGTCTGCCCGGTGCCGAAATCCGTCCCTTGCGCGCCGGGAATGATTATGTTATGTCCGTTTCTCCACTGGTGATTCGCACCGACATTGGAAGACGCTGCTTCCAAATAACGCCAACCTTTGGTGTCGTAACTTCCGCTGTCATAAAACAGGTACCCGCCGGCCGGTCCGGCAGTGTTAGCCACGAACGAAGTATTCGCTGCTGTGAAGGTTCCCGCTACCCCCCCCTTCCCGTCGGCCGGGGAGGCAGTGATGGTAGCCGTCCCAATCGCACTTGCCGGGGAGGCCAGCTCCCCTCCGACACCGGTGACAGTGCCGTTCAATACCGTCACGTAGCTCGTATTACTGGTCCCCCAGGTGACGCTGGGCAGGGTCGCGTTAGCGGGAGTGCAGGTGGCGATCACCGTCTCAGAATAGCCTGGCCAGAGCTTGACGCTCGTCTTGCTTACGGTAATCGACGCGACTTTTATGCCAACCATTGTCGGAATAGAAGCCGGGGAAGGTTTAGATCCCGAGGCGTTTTTCGCGACTACCCACACATAATAGTTTGCATAATTCGTAAGGCCGCTCAGGGTAGAGGCAGTTGAGGTTAGGTTGGAAGGTCCGTTGGCGGAAGGAGGCTGGGTGCTGGTTGTGCTGTAATAGAGATCGTAATATACCGCCGGTCCATTTGTTGTAGTCCAGGATACCGATAATTGCCCGCTTCCCGCAGGGTAGCCGACAGGGGCAAGGGTTGGCGCAGTCTGGGCGGCGGGCCCGGTCGGGAACGAAACCTCTGGCCCATAGGCCGTGCCATCGTTGTTGGTCGCGAAGGCCCTGACATAATAAACCGTTCCGGCCGTTAACCCTGTCATGAAGGAGGTGAAACCTCCCAATCCCGTTCCAACGTCCGCTATTTTGCTGTTTGCCGTTGTCGGGTTTTGAGAAGTGCTCCAGCAAATGCCTCTAGTGATTATCGCCGAGCCTCCGTCAGCCGTTACGGATCCTCCTCCGGTCGCGGAGGCATCTTGGATACTGGAGATTAGGCTTGTCGTAAGGACTATAGATATGCCAGTTCCATTAATAGTAAAGGAAACACGAGGATGGTTCACATCATTCGTCGGGATTGCAATCGTCGCCGTCTTAAGCCCATTCGATTTAGGCGTAAAGCTCAGGGTTATTGTCCCTGTTTGGCCAGTCGGTATAGCCGCGGGTGCTTGGCCCTTTATTAGGAAATCAGCCGTCGTAATTGCGATCGAGGCAAAGTCGATAACGAGATCGGTTTTTCCCGAGTTGCTAAGCGTAAGGCTAATGTCAGTTGCGCTTCCGACGGCGATAGTCCCGAACTCGATGGTCGCTCCTGAATTAATAAGGGACTGATCTGAGAGGCTAAACGTCGCGATCGGGGAGACCACTGCCACCTGCATCGCCTTGACTTCGGTAGCGAGCGGATTCTTGCATGCCGCGAGCGCGATTGCTAAAAAGCCTATGAGAGCGGAAATCTGAACTTTAGTAAACGACCTGTTCCCGTGGTTCATCACTGGTTTTCTTGTTCGCATAGTGTACTCTCCGTGTGGCGATTGGGCGACGAAAGTCAAGTTCAGAACCATACAATGCCACCGTCGTCGACTTCAGCAGCCCGCGTCCCCGAAGCCCCCAGCTGCGCCAGCGACGCGTACTTGTCGGCGGCCTGGGGATCGATCTTGCGCACGTTGGCCAGGGCCGAGGCCGCGGCGTCGCCCTTGCCGAGTGCGGCCGCCGCCTTCGCCATACTCAGGTAGAGCGAGGCGCTTCCAGTGAGCTGCTTGACCGCCTGCTGGTAGTAGTCGTAGGCACTCGACGGGTCGGACCTCATCATCGAGACGTTGCCGAGGTTGACGAGGGCCGGGACAGAGCCCGCCTTGGCGGCGGCCTTGAAGTCACGAAGGGCGTCGTCGTAGCGGCCGAAGCGGCCGAAGAGGACGCCCCGATTGTTCAGTGCCGTCGTGGCCGCGGGGCCGGAGGCAGGCATGGCGCCTAGGGAGGCTATTCTCGCGCTTAGCTCTGCGTTGACCGCTTTTGCGAGCTCTATATCGAAGGCCGTTTTCACCTTGTCGGCTGCGGGCTGCGAGACGCTTGTGCCGTCGGCGGGCAGGCCCATAGGAGCGTAGGTCTTCCAGGAATCGTGCATCGGATAGAAGGCGGCGACTTTCTTTTCCGAGGCGATGCGCCACTCGTCGGCGCCCGTCTTCCATACTTCCAGGAAGCCCGAGTCCCTCATCGTAGTCTCGATGGGGATCCAGACTCTGCCGTCCCGGACGATGAGGTCGTTCTGATCCATCGCCCGCGCCTTGGCTTCGTCCTGGGTGATGCCTAGATCGATGGCCATGAAGATGTGTCCGGGTATCGTGACGAAGGCGGTCTCCACGCCCGCGGCCTCGAGGCAGGATGCGTAGAGGACCGAGAGGTCGGCGCAGTCGCCGGCGCGGAAGGTCAGGGTCTGGCGCGGGAACTTGAGGGTATCGACCGCCTCGGGATTGAGGACCGCCTGCTCGAAGGGCCGCGTCGTGCTCAGCATGTAGCCGATGCCGTAGGTCCTTAGTCCTTCGTGCACCGCGAGCGCGGTCTGCAGGTTCTTCGCGAGCTCGGGGTTGCGCTCGCTCTTTACCGTCGCGATGAAATTGCCCGTCAGGTCGAGGACCCAAGGGTCTCGGCTCGAGACGAAGGCGGCTGCCTTGCGGTCGTCGCTCCAGGTGAGGGCGTTGCGGTCGTAGACGAGGACGGTAGCGGAGCGGGTCTGTGAGCCGTCGACGCCGTACTCGACGAAGACCTCCGCCGATACCTTCGTAGCCTCGGTGACGTCGAGTATCCTGTCGTTGAAGAGTCCGTAGAGGGGCACTTCGATGGTGTTGCCAGGCTCGAGCTTGGCTATGTTCGCGCACTCTTTGGGCGCGTCCATGTACTGCTTGATGTTGAAGCTCACGCGGACGTTGGTCGCCGTCTCTTTCCCCGTGTTGGATATCTTGGCAGTTCCGACGGGATTCTGGTCGTAATATGAACGGAAGATCGGGAAGATGTTCTTTATATCGAGGGACAACAGCTCGAGAAGGCGGGGCTTGGCGGGGAGGCCTGCCTGGGCGCGCTCGGGCAAGGCGTAGCCCAGGCCGAGGGTGGCGCCCACGCCTAAGTAGAGGCCGGCCTTGTAGAGGGCGGCCGTCTCGAGGCGGGCCGTGAGATCCTTCGCGGCCTTGAGGTCGAGGCCGACTCCCGCCTGAATTGCGCCGTAGGGAGCGCTTCCGCCCGAGGAGATGCTGCCGTAGGCGAGGCCGCCCTCGAGGAATCCGCGCAGGCTGAGCTTGGGATTTAGGACCTTGGCCGCGCTGATTCCAGCCATGAGTAGGGCCTCGTTCAGTCTACCGGGTACCGGGATTTCCCCGACGGGCAAGAAGCCGGCGGAGGAAAAGCCGGCGCCAAGGCGCAGGGAGAGAGGAAGGGGAAGGTCCGTATGCAGCGCGTACTCGGCGGCGAGATCGCCGCCAAAGGCCGGCGCGTACAGCGTATTCGCAGAGAAGTCGCCAGCGAGGAGGGGTATGGAGACCGAGGGCGCCGCCACGATGGACCAGGCCGAAGGAGCCCTGTCAGTACCTTGAGCCGATGCGGCCCAGATGGCGGCAAGCAGGGCGAGAAGCAGCAGGAATGAGCGTTTCATCGTTCCCTCCGGGGCGGGTCCCAGTTTTCTGGATAGAATCCTGGAATCATAAAGGCGGGACTATATCAGGGGATTGGTCAGAAAAGGTATTGATTTGTAAATCAGTACCTCTATTCGGAATTCAAGATGTTCGCCGGCGGCTGGAGCGCCAATGATCGATCATTTCGGCGACGGCGCGGAGTTCGCGCTCGGAGAGGCCCTTCCCGAGCCGCAGCCGCGTCGCGCCCGCTTCTAGCACCAGCTCCTTCTCGGCGGCGCCTTTCATCTGGACGGCCGCTCCCTCGATCGAGCAATTCCCGATGTCTGAGGGAGGCCAGGCCCTGGTCCTGCCCCTGCCGATCATGCGCTCGGTGAGGGCGATGCCCGATTCGTCGTCGAGCACGAGTATGGTCCGCTTGAGCCCGGAGGCGACGGTGGTTCTGAGCATGAAGATCCCGACCGCCCAGAAGGGGAGGCTGAATAGCACGAAGAATATCGGCGCGCCCTATTGATGCGGTGTTGGTCAATTTGGACGGAGGGATCCTCACCTCGAGCCTACCGGGAACCTCGACTATCGCAATTCGGCTGTCGGAGGGCAGCGTAGTCGAGCCCTTGTTCTCGTCGACGTCGAGGCGTATGTCCCCCTCGGCCTGGCCTCGGAGTATCCTCGCCGCCTCGGCGGGCTCGATGGTTCTGCGAGCCTCGTCGGGTTCGAGCCATGAGTTTAGGACCGAGGCTAGGCCCGCTCCGAGAGAGGGCAGCGAGCCGAGGTCCGGCTTCAGGTCCTTGACCGGAAGGTCCGCCGAGTTGCGGCGGGTGAGCAGGAAGAGGGCGACAGCGGCAGCTCCGTAGAGATCGGAGCGAGCGGTCGCGTCTCCCTGCGCCTCTTGCGCGAGCGAGAAATCGACGAGGAACACTCGGCCGTCTGAGTCGAGGAGAACGTTGCGCGGAATAATGTCGCGATGCACGAGGGGCGGCCTGAGCGACGAGAGGTAGGCGAGGATGTCGGCGAGGCCGGCGAGTGTCGCCGCGATCTCGGCCTCCGTGAACCTGCGACCTTTCGCGACGATCGACTCGAGGTCCTCTCCAGACGCCTCCTCCATCGCCAGGACCAAGCGGGAGTCGCCCCCGGAATCGTCCTCGAAGCTCTCGATGAAACGCGGTATGCCCGGATGCGAGACCGTCCTAAGTACTTCGATCTCCCTTCTGAATCGTTCGACGCCAGTCCAATCCTCGGCCTCGCCTATGTCGAGGACTTTGAGGACGACCTCGCTCGGCGGCGAGGCTGAAGGATCGGCCCGTACGGCGAGCCAGGCGGTTCCGTCTTCCCCGCGCCCGAGCTGGCGCTCGAGCGCGTAGGCTCCGATCCGGTCGCCGGCCTTCACGTTATTCCTCGTCCTCGTTTCTCGCTCCGAGGGCCTTGCCCTTCGCCAAGGCCTCCCGATACTCGCGTTCCATCTTGAGCTCCGAATAGGTGTCGGCGAGGTTGAGCCAGGCTTCGGCGTAGCCGGGCGACAGCCCTACCGCCTTCTCGAAATGCTTTCGCGCGCGCTGGTACTCGCCGCGGCGGAACTCCACTACGCCCAAGTCGTTCCAGGCCTCGGGGTAATCCGACTTGAGGACGAGGGCGCGCTCGTAGCGCGAGGCGGCCATGTCGAACTCGTCGGCCTCGTAGGCGACCAATCCTAAGGCGAGGAGGAGATCGGCCGATTCCCCTTCGGCCGCGAGGACGGCCTCGAGGTCCGCCTGAGCCTGCGCGGATCGGCCGGCCCTGCGGTAGGCTTCGCCGCGGTTGTAGCGGATCCCCGCATTGTCCGGCTCCAGGTCGAGCGCGCGGTCGAAGGCCGCGATGGCCTCGTCGTAGCGCTCGGCCGCCGTATAGTCCATACCGCGCGCGTTAAGCGCCGCGGCGGTCTCGGGCTTCTTGTGCTCGCTCATTTTCTGACCTCCCAGCCGAATGGCTCGATCTTCACGATCCCGGCGAAGAGCTCGTTCAAGCCTATGGCTACTTTCCAGTTTCGCATATCGCGTGTGCCGGCGCGGTACCCGAGTGCGAGTTGCACGGGTTATGCCGTATTCAACTATTCTACTCCATCGGGCTCGATATCGCTATATCGAGGATAACTGCGATTCCTTCGATTTTCCGCCCCTCATTCAATCGGGAGGCGCCTGGACGCGCGTATTCACTCTGGGCGGGACCTCGCCGCACGGCATGGCGATAGCCGCATACCCCATAGGCAAATGAGCGAAGGACGAATCCCGGGAATTCATCCTTCGTACAAAATATTTACTTAGGAGGTAAAACCATGAGAAAACTTCTGATTTTCGTAGCCCTGGCGTCGGCCGGCCTATCTTCGGCATTCGCGGACGATTTCGCGGGCCTATCCTATCAAGCCGAGCTGAGCGCCGCGGACATGGCTGCCATAGACGGGCAGATGCTCACGATCGTCGTCCCGTTCAACAGTTCCGGGACCGCTACGGTCACCAACAGCGAGCGCTATGGCTCTAAGACCTTCACGGTGCCGGTGACGACCGTCGCAAAGGCCGTGAATCCAAACAACCGGCCAATGAATGCAGGGAAAGAATACTCTGTCGTGCCATTACCTAAAGGGCAGTACTCCCTCGGGAACACGCAAAAAATGAGTGCTACTCAATTCGGAACCGGAATCGCAATAAAGGCGTCAGTAACAACTTCGTATAAGGATTCGAATAAAACATTCCAGGCGAATGATTTTTACATCCATCAGACACCTTACAGTAATACCTGGGGATGTGTTGGAGTAGCAGGCAAAGACAGTGCCGCTACTTCAGCGAATATGGCGAAGGTTTTGAACGCTTACAATAATTCTTCCGGAAGCAAGGTGATTATCGTTAAGTGATGTTTTTTGCCTGGGGGGGGCACCCCCCAGGCACCAGGAGGAAACATGAATAGATCAATATTGGTGTTGATCTTGATACAGGTGTTTGCTGGATATCTATATTCTCAGGATAAACCAACGTTGGTTTATCTTGGGGTTAATGGATATCCGAGTTCCGACACTAATACCTATAAAATAGAAATATATGTGTCAGCTAATGGATATATTTCTGGAATAAAATCCTATGTAGGAAATACGAATATCCTCGAGGAACAGACCAGTATTACTTTTAAGCAACAGAGCTTGATCGGTGAAACCGAATCAAAAGATAGTCGTACATCATTTACCTTTATCCTAAACAACAATGAAATCGTAAGGAGTATCACAATTTGGGACATTAACCCTAGCGAGGTATTCAGTAAAAAAAACTCTACGGTCCGAATTGCTCCAATAAAGGATATTATTTTCGAGACTGACGATAGGCGATTCATTAAATCAAATAAGATCGAGTTTCAAATTAAAGATAGCAAAACTGGTGATAATCTCTATTTATTTGAAAAAAATAATATTACTAACGACGGATGGTATCGTTCGGCTTGGAAAAATACTGGGAATTCAACTTCCGTTAATGAGTTTATAACGATGGAACGGTTTTCTGACTGGATTGATGCTGGTCATGGCGTCTTTACTGGGAAGGCCTTCAATAATCCAAATCAATTAATAAACATTGTCAATTGTTGTATTCTCGATGTGGTATATCCTAACAATCCGATTTTCATTCCCTTCATTTTTGGCCTAAAAACCGGGTCCTACTGAGGTGGACCTTTATACGCCTGACGAAATAAAACCTAAGGAGGCTCTGCGATTTTCCTTCATCGGCGAGCAAGGCTTCGATCGCTCATGCGGATACTCGACGGCAGCGAGCGTCCTGTCGCTGTATTGGGGGCAAAAGGTCGATGAGCGGGCGATCGTCGAACGCTATGCCAAGGATAAACTGGAGTCCGGAAGGTTCGACGTAGCTTTCTCGGATTTAGCTCGGATATTCGCCGATTTCGGGTTGACGGTCAAAGGCTTCAAAATGACCTGGGAGCAATTGAAGTCCGCCCTAGTCGGATACGCGCCGATACTCCTGCATTATGCCCATCCCGATCTCCACTTCGCGCTGGCCCTGTATGCAAATGACGATTGGATCATCATGCTCGACCCCGCCATGGGCTGCGAGCTCCTGCGCCGCCGGCAATTCGAGGAGCGCTGGTCGGGTGCGGCGCTTATCGTCCTTTCCTCGATAGCTCCCCGCGATGCAGGATTGCTGTCCGAGGCTATACGGGTCGAATTGGACCGCCTCGATCTGCTCGATAGGCTGGGCGGATGAATCGATCTGCCTTTGGCTTTTTCTTCGCGCTGAGGGCGTGGTCGGCGATTCTTCCCGCTTTCGGAGAAACGGCCGAGCATCAGCGCGTCAACGTCGAGACCGAAAGTCGGCATGGAATAGAGCTCGACCTGGACTGTTCCTGGATAGCGTCCACCGCCGGCTTCTCTGCTGACGTCAATGCTTCCGTAGAGTATACCCGGGGGAAATCCTTGGGATTGCGCCTCTCCATGCCTGTAGAAGGGGAATACTCGGGGGAAAAGAAATCGGATAGGCTCGATTTCCGCATGGGCGATCCGAGCGTTTCGGCATCATACCTTTGGAGAGGCCCGGGGTTGAGGGTGCATACCGGCTTGGAATACGGGTTCCCGATTATCAGGAAGAGCGATGGCGGCTTCCACCGCTTCTCGCCTTCCCTTAGCCTAGCCATCGTACGCGATCCCGTGATCTTGAGCTGGGGCGTGAATATCAGCGGCTGCCTGCCTCGCGAGGAGGGCGGATACCTTCTTTGGCCTCCCTTTTCCGGAAGCCTAAGCTTCGGCTATTGGGAACTGCTAAACGATAGGATAAGCATGCGGGCCTGCGTCTCTCCGGGATGCACGCTTGGAGTCGTGAAAATAGGAACCGGAGGACGCGTCGTCCCGCGATGGAGCCTCGGCCTCGCTGTGGCCGTAGCCTGGAACGAGAGGAATTGGGGCCTCGAGGGCAGCTGGAGCTACGGCGCGCCCGCGGGGATCGGGGCGGTCGATATTAAGGGCAGCGTTCGCAAGGAGTGGTGAATGTGCAGACTCGTCTTCCTTTTCCTGGTCGTCATAGCGAGTTGCGCGGTCATGTCGGGCTGCGAGGACGCCTCATCGTGGGCGCCTCGCGGCGAGGTGAAATTCCTCGACTTGGCCGAAAAGCTGGACGCGCAAAACGCGAAGACCGGGATTCTTTCGTATTCGATCACCAACTGCGGGAAGTCGAAGATAAGCGGCAGCGTTTTCGCATTCACTCTCTCGACCGATAAGGCGAAGTACCGATATACGGTGGTAGACGAGAATGGTATATCCGCCGGGACTTTCATCTACGGCCGCTTTTCGGTTCCGTACGTGGCCAACGACGAGGTCGGCAAGCTCGAGGGAGCCGTTGTCGACTCAGTCCAGTTCCAGTGAGGCTAGAGCGACGCCTTGTTCATGCAATTATCGAGGTAAAACCCGGCCGCGCCGTCCTCGGGGATGATTTCGAGCGTGCGTTTGAAGTTGTACATCGCGCCGGCGAAATCCTTCTGGTAGTATGAGAGCATGCCCTGCTCGAAGAACATATTGGCCTTCATCTTGCGCTCGAATAGATCGGGGGCAAGGCCGTCGAAGATCTCGAAGACGGAGACGGGCGCCGCTTTCCCCTTTACCTTCACCTTGCCGATGAAGCGGTACTTATAGGAGCCGGGATCCTCGAGCTCCTTGAAGGCCTGCTCGGAGATCGCGAGGCCGATATTGAAGGCCTTGGTGATCGCCTGGAGCCGCGCGCCGAGGTTTACCGCGTCGGAAATAACCGTGTTCTCCATGCGGTCCTCGACGCCGACGACGCCCAGCATCAGGTCGCCCGTGTGAACGCCGACGCCCATCGAGATCGCGCGGTAGCCCATCTTGGCGCGATGGCCGTTGTATTCGACCATCTTCGTCTGCATCGCTATCGCCGCCCGGATGGCCTCGTCCGGCCCGCGTTTGCTGGGGAAGAGGGCCATGATGCCGTCCCCCACGTACTTGTCCACGAAGCCGCCGTTCTCCTTGATGATGGGCACGACTCGCGCGAGATAGGAGTTGATGAAGGCGAAGTTCTCCTCGACCGTCAGCCTCTCGGAGAGTGCGGTAAAAGCGCGTATGTCGGAGAAGAAGATGGTCATCTCCTTCTTCGCGTGGTCGCCGAGGCGTAGGTCGATCAGGTCGGTCTTGTCGAGGTTCTCCAGGAATTCCTTCGGGATGAAGCTGTGAACCGAGCGCGACACGGCCTCGATGTAATCGGTGAGCTCCTCCACCGACTCGAATGAGGAGGCCACCTTCTTCACCAGCATCAGGAGGACTATCACGCCGAAGGCGGCAATGGCCGCTGCCTCGACGAGATAGGCGTTCCAGATCGCCTCCGGCCCGAATCGCCGAAAGGCGAGCGCCGCGGGAACGACGAGGAAGGCCGGTATCAGCCATCGCGCCTTCTTGTCGCCCTTCGCGGCGAGGTAGGCGAAGAACGCCAAAGCGGTGGCGCCGAATAGCGCGTAGCAGGCTTGCGCCGCCAGCTGGAAGGCCCCGAGACGGTCGGGCAGGGCCAAGGTTCCCGCGGCGAGCATCAGAGGCGCGGCGTAGAGCGCCGCCGCCACGGGCGCCTTTATCCGAGTTCGGTAGAGCGTATGGACGAAAAAGGCGAGGGCCAGGTATTGCAGGTCGACCGCGACCGAGTGGGCCGTCTCGAGGGCGAGCCTTCCCAGGCCTAGGTTGAGGTTCATGAAGAGCAATCCGCCCTCTAGGGATCGGTAGAGCCCCGCGACCAACAGGAATAGGGAGAAGGCGAGGAAATCGAGGTTTTTCTTCCAGAAAAGGAAAAGTATAAAGACGAAGAGACCGGCTAGGAGGAAGAATCCGTCCTGGATCGCCGTCGCGAAGCCGAGGAGCATCCGCTCGCGGTTCACGCTCTCCGCGTCTCCGAACACGACGAAGGACGGGAAGAAGGAAGCCGCCTCGAGGCCGGGCGAAGCGGAGCCGACGCGCAGGACTAGGGAGACCTCCGCCCCGGTCGCGTCGAAGAGGAGGAGGGGCATCGCGGCGGGATCGCGGCTGCCGTCGAAGAGACGCTGGCCGTTGGCGAACACGGCATCGATGCCGGAGAAGGCGGGGACGTAGAGGCCCATGCGGACGGCGGGCGCGCTGCCGCGCTCGATGCGGACATTCATCCGATAGGTGGCGGGACCGGTCAAGGTTGCGGCTGGGCTCATCCCCCGCAGGGGGAACGCCACGGTGCGAGAAGGCGCGCCGACCATGGCGTTCTCCGCGACGGAGCCCTCGAAGCGCTCCCATGGCCCGCGCAGTAGGGCCGCTCCCGAGCCCATGCGATATGCGACTTCAGGAGCCTTTCCCGCTTCCGCGCCGATCGAGGCGACGTGCGCGAGCAGGATCGACGTCGCGATGATCGCACGAAGGGCGCCTTTATGGTCCATAGGGTAAGTATATACGTGAAGGGCCCAGGACCGGAAGGAGAGAGAAGATGCCAGAAGGGCTCTCTTGCTACTTCTTTTTCGTTTTCATATAATGTCGACGACAAAATATCGATAATTTTTTATCCATGGGGGTTTTTTAATGCAGATGGCTCAGATTGAGTTCTCCAAGGAACTCACCGCCTTCATCGACGAGTGGAAGGAGAAGCCGGGCAGCCTCATCATGATGCTGCACCGCATCCAAGAGGAATTCACCTACATTCCCCGGGAGGCGGCGGAGAAGCTCTCCCGTTCCGTAGGGCTCCCCCTCGCCAAGATCTACGGCGTCATTACTTTCTACCATTATTTCAAGACTTCGAAGCCCGGCAAGCATAGGCTCGCGATCTGCCTCGGGACCGCGTGCTATCTCAAGGGCGCTCAGGATCTCATAGACGAGGCGCGGGCGATCCTCAGCATCAAGGGCGATGAGGTGACGGACGACGGGCTCTTCAGCATCGATGAGGTTCGCTGCCTCGGCTGCTGCGGCTTGGCGCCCGACCTCATGATCGGCAACGAGGTCTTCGGGAAGGTGACCAAGGACCAGATGCCCGAGATCATCGCGAAGTACCGGGACAAGTAGGAGAGGCGGCCGGGGTATCGCGATGCACTACGGCCTCGGCGATTACGTCCTGGACATAGCGGAGAACGCCGTCGAGGCGGGATCGGGCGAGGTAATCGTCGATATGGACGAGTCGGGCGATTCGTTTCGCGTCGTCGTTCGAGACGACGGCCGTGGAATGACGGCCGACGAGAGGGCGCGGGCGCTGGATCCCTTCTACACCGACGGGACCAAGCACGCGAAGCGGAAGGTCGGATTGGGCATTCCCTTCCTGATTCAAGCGGTGGAGCAGGCGGGGGGAAGCTGGGCGATCGAGTCGGAGAAAGGCGCGGGGACGAAGGTCGATTTCGCCTTCCCCGCGGCGAGCGTGGACAGTCCCCCGGTCGGGGACGTCCCCTCCCTCGTCTTCGGCCTGCTATGCCTTCCCGGGAGCCACGAGATGATAGTGCGGCGTAAGGGTCCGCGGGGCTCGTACGAGCTCAGGCGGAGCGAGATATCCGAGGCGCTAGGCGGCCTCGAGCGGGCGTCCTCCTTGGCCCTGCTCAAGGACTACCTTCACTCGACGGAATACGACGAGTAGACGAAAGGAGACGGATACATGGCGAAGATGAACCTCGAGCAGCTCCGTAAGCTCCGAGAGGACAAGAAGCAGGACCTGACCCGCCGCGAGGTGGAGGGCAAGGAAATCCAGGTGATCGTGGGAATGGGCACCTGCGGCATCGCCGCGGGCGCGAAGCGGACCTTCGACGCCATCGTGGACGCGGTCAACGCCGCCGGCCTCGGCGACCAGGCGATCATCAGGCAGACGGGCTGCATGGGCCTGTGCTACGTCGAGCCCACCGTGGAGGTGGTCGCGCCCGGCATGCCCACCGTGATCTACGGCAAGATGACCGAAGGCATCGTCAAGGACCTCGTGGCGAAGCACCTCGTCGGGAAGAAGCTCCTCGACGACCATATCTTCGACCGGCCCGCGGCCGACATAATGAAGAAATAAGGCGGAGGAAGAGATGGCTTACAAGAATTTCATCCTCGTCTGCGCCGGCACCGGTTGCGAGTCGAGCAAGGCGATCGAAATCTACGATTCCCTCATCCGTGAGGCCGAGGCGCAGGGCGTGAAGAACGACGTCCAGGTGGTGAAGACCGGATGCTTCGGGTTCTGCGAGAAGGGCCCGATCGTAAAGGTCATGCCCTCCGAGTCCTTCTATGTCGAGGTCAAGCCCGAGGACGCCAAGGAGATCATAGCCGAGCAGGTCGTCAAGGGCCGCGAGGTCAAGCGCCTCCTATACAAAAAGGACGAGAAGACCGCCGATACGGTGAAGATCGAGGACATCGAGTTCTACCAGAAGCAGTTCCGCGTCGTGCTCCGCAACTGCGGCGTAATCAACCCCGAGAACATCGACGAGTACATCGCGCGCGACGGCTACTCCGGCCTCGAGCGGGCGCTCTTCAAGATGAAGCCCGCCGACGTCGTCAGCGAGCTCAAGGCATCGGGGCTGCGCGGCCGCGGCGGCGCGGGCTTCCCGACCTGGCTCAAGTGGGATCTCACCATCAAGGCGCCGGGCGAGGTCAAGTACGTCGTCTGCAACGCCGACGAGGGCGACCCGGGCGCCTACATGAACCGCTCCACGATCGAGGGCGACCCCCACTCCCTCATCGAGGCCATGACCATCTGCGGCTACACGATAGGCGCCTCCACCGGCTACATCTACATCCGCGCGGAGTACCCCCTCGCCATCGAGCGGCTCAAGATCGCCATCAAGCAGGCCAAGGAATACGGCCTCCTCGGGCCGAAGATCCTCGGCTCCGACTTCTCCTTCGACCTGGACATCCGGCTCGGCGCGGGCGCCTTCGTCTGCGGCGAGGAGACCGCGCTCCTGCAGTCCCTCGAGGGCAAGCGGGGCATGCCGATGCCCAAGCCGCCCTTCCCCGCGGTCCAGGGCCTGTGGAAGAAGCCCACGGTGATCAACAACGTCGAGACCTTCGTGAACGTCGCGGTCATCATGACCAAGGGCGCAGACTGGTATTCGAAGATCGGCACCGAGAAGTCCAAGGGCACGAAGACCTTCGCCCTCACCGGCAAGATCGCCAATTCCGGCCTCGTCGAGGTGCCGATGGGCACCAAGCTGCGCGATATCATCTTCGACATCGGCGGCGGCATCAAGGGCGGCAGGAAGTTCAAGGGCGTCCAGACCGGCGGCCCGTCGGGCGGCATCATCACGGCCGAGAGCCTGGACGAGCCCATTACCTACGAGAGCCTCACCGCCCTCGGGTCCATGATGGGCTCGGGCGGCATGATCATTATGGACGAGGACGATTGCGTCGTCGATATCGCGAAGTTCTACATGGCCTTCTGCGTCGACGAATCCTGCGGGAAATGCGCCCCCTGTCGAATCGGGACGAGCCAGATGCACGACCTCCTCGAGAAGATCACCACGGGCAACGGCACCGAGGACGATCTCCTGAAGCTGGAGAAGATCGGCAAGGCCATGACGAAGGCCTCGCTTTGCATGCTCGGCGGATCGGCGGCGAACCCGACCCTGTCCACGATCAAGCATTTCCGCGAGGAGTACCTCGAGCACATCCGCGACCACAAGTGCAGGTCGGGCAAGTGCAAGGATCTCGTGGTCTATTCGATCGACCCGGTCAAGTGCATCGGCTGCGGCCTCTGCGCCCGCAAGTGCCCGGTACCCTGCATCGCCGGCGAGAAGAAGCAGGCCCACGTGATCGACAGGTCCAGGTGCGTGAAGTGCGGCGAGTGCTTCAAGGCATGCAAATTCGGCGCCGTCGTCAAGAACTAAGGAGACGAGCGAAATGGTCAACGCGAAGATAAACGGCATTCCCGTACAGGTGGCAGAGGGCACCACGATCCTCGAGGCCGCGCGTAAGGTCGAGGTCAAGATCCCCACCCTCTGCGCCAACGACGACCTCGAGCCCTGGGCCGCATGCGGCATCTGCGTAGTGAAGAACGGCAAGAGCCCCAAGCTCATCAGGGCCTGCTGCACCCCCATCGACGAGGGCATGGACATAGTCACGAACGACGCCGAGCTCGTCTCGACCAGGAAGACGGTCATCGAGCTCATCCTGTCCACGCATCCGGACGACTGCCTGGCCTGCCCCCGCAACCAGGAGTGCGAGCTCCAGCGCCTCGCCGCCGAGTTCGGGATACGCGAGCAGCCCTTCCCCAAGAAGATCAGGGGCACGCCGATCGACACCTCGACCGGCTCCCTCATCCTCAACCCCGACAAGTGCATCCGCTGCGGGCGCTGCGTCAAGGTCTGCCAGGACATGCAGAACGTCTGGGCGATCGAGTTCCTGGGCCGCGGCGAGAAGACGAGGATCGCGCCCGCCGCTGACGTCAAGCTCGGCGAGGGTCCCTGCATCAAGTGCGGCCAATGCTCCGCCCACTGCCCCGTGGGCGCCATCTACGAGAACGATCAGACCGCCGAGGTCTGGGAGGCCCTGCTGAAGACGGGGGATGACGCCAAGACCTGCGTGGTGCAGATAGCGCCCGCGGTTCGCGTCGCCCTCGGCGAGGCCTTCGGCTGCGCTCCCGGCACGAACCTCACCAAGAAGATCTACACCGCCCTTCGGCGCCTCGGCTTCGACGCGATCTTCGACACGAATTTCGCCGCCGACCTCACCATCATGGAGGAGGGCACCGAGTTCGTGAAGCGGTTCACGAACGCCGCGACGGGCAAGGAAGGCCCCTTGCCGCTCATCACCAGCTGTTGCCCGGCCTGGGTCGACTACCTCGAGAAGTACTACGGCGACATGATCCCCAACTTCTCGACGGCCAAAAGCCCCCAGCAGATGATGGGCGCGATGATCAAGACCTACTACGCGGGAAAGACGAGCCTCGATCCCGCGAAGATCTACTCGGTCTCGATCATGCCCTGCACGGCCAAGAAGTACGAGAATGGCCGAGACAAGACCATGTATTCCTCGGGCCAGAAGGACGTCGACGTGACGCTCACGACGCGCGAGCTCGCGCGCATGATCAAGCAGGCGGGCATCGACCTCCTCAACCTGCCGGAATCCGATCCCGACAGCCCCATGGGGCCGAACACGGGCGCGGGCGTCATCTTCGGCGCCACCGGAGGGGTCATGGAGGCGGCGTTGCGCACGGCCTACACCCTGATAACCGGCGAGGACCTTAAGGACGTCAACTTCACCGGCGTCCGCGGCCTCTCCGGCATCAAGGAAGCGAGCATCCACATCAAGGGCACCGAAGTCCGCGTGGCCGTCGCCCACCAGATGGGCAACATCGCTCAGGTCCTTCAGATGGTCAAGAAGGCGAAGGCCGAGGGCAAGGACGTGCCCTGGCACTTCATCGAGGTGATGGCCTGCCGGGGCGGCTGCATCGGCGGCGGCGGGCAGCCCTACGGCTGCACCGACGAGGTCCGCAAGATGCGCATACGCGGCATCTACGACGCGGACGAGGCGTCCGAGTATCGCTGCTCGCACCATAATCCCTTGATCAAGCAAATCTACGCCGAGTTCCTCGAGAAGCCGGGCAGCCACAAGGCGCATGAGCTCCTGCACACGCACTACGAGTCCAAGCCGCTCTATCTGAAGTAGGATCCATAGACTACCCACGATGGAAACGATGACCAGGGGCCGTCCAACGGGACGGCCCCTGGTTTTTTGTCGTGCTCGTTTCATTTATGTAACAAGTACTATGTAAAAATAAACAAGATGATCAATCTTCATACTAATAATATTTGGAAATATTAAAGATTGACGAATATAATTTGTTAAATAGGATAAATAGTAATATATTATATGTATGATCGATGAAATCGATAGGAAACTAGTGGAGCTCCTGCAGAGGAACGCGCGACTCTCGAACGCGGACTTGGCCCAGGAAGTCGGATTGACGGCTTCCTCCGTATTCGAGCGGGTGAAGAAGCTCGAGCAGAAGGGAGTCATCACGGGTTATTCGGCGACAGTCGATGCCGCAAGACTCGGGAAGCCCCTCCTCGCCTTCATGAGGCTTAGTTTCGGCACGACCGAGAACGATGGGCTCAACAAGGCCCTTACCCGGGTGGGAGAGCTCTCTATGCGCGAGCCGGGCATCCTCGAGTGCCACGATGTCGCGGGAGAGGATTGCCTGGTCCTAAAGCTCCGGGCCGCCGGTCCGAAGGAACTTCAGGCCCTGATCGCCGATATTCGCGAGAGCGCCCAGAGCGCGCGAACGGTGACCAGCATAGTGTTGGCTACGATCAAGGAGACTGCCGCCATAGCTCCGGCCGCCGCCGAAACCGCGGAAGGCTGAGAAAAAGGGGGAGGGAATGGGATTCGAGAATGCCAGCATGATAGCCGCTGACGTCTATCGTTGCGTCGAAACGGAAACCTGCGGGAGGAGCCTGCGCCTCGCTCTCCTCCGGGGGGAGACCATCAAGGCCCCCAGGGCCGCGAGCTGCCTTTCGGCGCTCTCCGGGACGGCTTGGGTATCCTTCGGCGGGGAAGACTTCCTTATTTGCCGCGGCGAGAACCTGAGGATCGAAGGCCGTCGCCGCGATCCAGTGATCGTCTCGGCGGTCGGGGACGAGGGCCTCTTCCTCGAGATCCACTAGGGACTTATACTGCCCCTCATGAAGAAGCGTAGCGTCGCGGTCGCGGCCCTCGCGGCCCTCGTCCTAGCCTCCTGCCCGCGCGAGCGATTGGGCCCGCCGCCCGCGGGCGTCCACCTGCGCTCGCCCGGCGCCATCGCGTATTACCTCGACAAGGGCGCGAGAGATGCGCTCGAGCTCGGAGTCCGAGAGGCCTTCCAGCTCTGGGCCGACTCGACGTCCATCAAGTTTTCCTACGGGGGGAAGGCGTCGGCAAGGATCGCGCGCGACGGGCGAAACGAGGTGGTCCTTTTGTCGCGTTGGCCCGCTGAGCTTCCGATCACAGCACCCGCTTGGTGCCAGGCTTACCTGGACGGGAATGGCGCGATCGTCGAGGCCGACATCCTGCTCAATGCGCAGGCCTTCGCTTTCACGACGAGGCGAGAGGCGAAACCGGGTAGCCTGTATATCGAGGAAGTGCTCGCCAAGGAGATAGGCCGGAGCCTCGGCATCGGCCTCGGCGAGGACGCCTCCGATAGGTTCCATGCCGCAGCCGCGGGCGACGGCTTCGAGCCGAGCGTCGATCCGGCCGAGATGGCCGCCTACCTCTCGCTGTACGAAACGGGCCCGAAGCCCTGAGCGTACCCACGGATTCACACTCGTTTCGCGAAGCCGGAGCCCTCGAGGCCGAAGAGGATCGAGCAGGCGAAACCGGCCGAGAAGTCAAAGGTCAGCTTGCCCTTGATTTGGCGGTTTATGAGCGCGGAGACCGTCTCCAGGCCCAGGTTGGCGTCGCGCGAGGGATCGAAGCCGGGAGGCGGGCCTATGCCGTCGTCGCTGAGCATCGCAAGCGCGGAGCCGTCGGCGAGTCGCTTCAAGGTAAGGCTGATTACCCCTGATCGGCCGTTCGGGAAGGCGTGGTCGAGGGAATTCTCGACGAGCTCCGTGATCGCGAGGCCCAGGGGCAGGGCGACGTCGAGCAGGATCGGGATTTCCTCGGCGTCGATATCGGTCGCGATCCGCCCATGGGCGCTCGCGCGCTCGCCCACCATGCGCTCCGCGAGTGTGCGCAGGTAGGAACCGAGGCCGATGTAGGAAAGGTCGTCGCGCTTGAGCAATTCTTCCTGGGCCAGGGAAAGGCTGTAGACCCGGTCCAGTATGCCTCGAAGCTCCGCGCGCGCCGTCTCGTCCTTTATGGTATTCTCGCGCAGCCCGATCATGCTCGTGAGGACTTGAAGGCTGTTCCTGGTCCGGTGGAAGAGCTCCTTCACCAAGGCGCCCTTCTGCTCGAGGGCCGCTCGCGTCTTGATTTCCGCGGCGGCGACGGCCTCGTAACGGTCTCCCAGGAGGCCGACCATCCGCTCGATCGAGGAGCGCAGGCTGGCGATCTCGCCTCGAGGGAGCTCGGTGGGGGGCAGCGGCGCGAAATCGCCGAGGCTCGCTTCCGCCGCCCAGCGCTCGATGCCGCGGAGGGGGAGGAAAATCGACTTGCGCATGATGAGGGCGAGGCCGAACGCGAGGCTCAAGGCCTCAGCGACGACGAGGGCGCCGAATACGAATGTCTCCCTAATCACGCTCTGGGATACGAATTTAGTGCTGTACAACAGCTCGAGCGAGGCGATTGGCCTTTCCTTCTCGCGGATAGTCCTCTGCAGGTAGACCATTCCGGGATCGGCCGCAGGCGTTCCTCGGCGAGCGGCCCAGGACTCGTCGCGGGACCAGGAAAAGACGGGAGGAACGATGTCGCGCATCGTGAGCACCGCGCCGTAGATGGCGGGGTCGAGCATGGTCGATTCGAGCTGGGCGTCGATCTCGCGAAGGACCGCGTTCCACACCGGGAAGGCGAGGGTCTGCTCGAGATGGTCGGCGGTGGCGGTCGCCCTCTCGATGAGAATTGCGGAAAGGCGCCGTTGGTCCAGGAGGACGAGTCCCGACGTGAGGACGAGGGAGACGACGGTTATCAGGCCGATGAGCGAGGCGATCAGCCGGGGCAGCATCGAGTCGCCCTTCAGAAAACGATCCTCACTCGCTTCCAATTCTCCATTCCGAAGAAGTCCTTGAGCATCCGGTCGAGGGTCCCGTCCGCCCTGATGGCCGCGAAGCCCTTCCTGGCCGCCGCGAGAAGGGCTGGATCGGCTTTGGCGTATAGCCCGGCGCGGATGGTCGAGTACGAAAGCTCGGTGAAGGCGAACTCCGACTCCCTGCCCGGGAACAGCTGCTTGAGGCCCAGTATGCCTCCGACATCAGCCGTGGCTGTGAAGTCGACCCTGCCGATATCCAGCTTGGTGAAAAGGGAATCGTAGGGGCCTTCGTCCACGATCATACCGGCCTTCTGGAAAATGGGAGTATTTGGCGAGTTGAGGACGGTGGCGACGCGCTTGCCCGCGAGATCCTCGAGCCTATCCGCCTTTAGGTTCGGGAATCGGGCCTTCTTGTAGAAGAAGACCCCTCGGGCCTCGAGGAAGTCAAGGTGCGCGTTTTGCTGCCCGGGAGCGTTCGAGGCCGAAATATAGCGATCGAGGCTGTCCTGTTGCAAAAGTACGAGCATTCGCCCGATGGGCAGCCATTCGAAAGCGGCTTTGTATCCCCCGGCCTCCAAGGACTTGACGACGACCATGTCGACGATGCCCCCCGAAGTGCTGAAGAGGGGAGGCTGCTCTCCTATGGCCAGGGTCGCTTCCCTCTGCGCGACGCCCTGTGCGGTCGAGGAAAGGGCGGCGGCGAGGATTAGGACTATCGCCAGGTACCTCATGGTATAAGGGATAATGTAGGGTGGCATCGCTGTCAAAGGCCAGGCGGTGAAATCGCTATGCGCGCCGACTCTCGATCGCGGCCAAATCCATGCGCTTGAGTTTCTTCCGGAAGTTGCTGGAATCGTCCGCTAGGATCGCGTCCAAGTAGGCCATCTGCCGTTCGATCGCCTCGCGATAGAGGTCTCTGTCCACGCCGCAGCGCGCCGCGAAATGGGCCTTGGCCTTGCCGGACACGCGGCCCAGCAATCCGTCGAGGCGCGCCTTCGTGGCCTCGTAGAACCCCGAGGTTTTTCTTAGGATATCGAAGGCGCTGTCGTAGCCGTCGATCCCGGCCTCGCGGAATTCGTAATACAGGAACAGCAGCTTCTCCAGGTAAGCCCGATCGGCCATCTGGCCGAGGAGGTCGGCGGCGGCGAGGATCTCGGCGCCTATCGTCTCCTCATTGCCGGCGAAGGCGAGCTCCTCCCAGGGCTTGGCGACATCGGTGGCGAGGATCATTCGCGAGACTTTCGCGGCCGCCTCGGCGGAAAGGCCCAATGCCACGGCCTCTCGCTGGACGAAGGCGGCGGAGCGATCCACGTGGACCTTCGTATACTTGGCGCCGGTTCCGCTTTTTTCGTCTCCTTCCTCGCGGATGTAACCGGAGTCGTGGAGTAGGGCAGCGATCAGCAGCTCGGACCCGAGTCCGCTCTCCAGCCGGAGTCCCGAGAGCAGGCAACCGTCGAGGAGGCGCGAAGCGGCGGCGAATACCGCAACGCAATGGTAGTAATCGTGGTATTCCACGGCGCAGGCGAGGTAGCCTGGCATGCGGCCGTCATAGAGGCGCTTGGTTTTAAGGAAAACCTTCTCGACGGGCCTGAAATCGGCGTCGGGATAGCAGGACTTAAAAAAACGCTTCGCATCCGCGAGTACGGAGCGAGGTTTGCCGGTATCGATGAGCGAGGATAGCTGGAGTTCCTGATCGGCTTGATTTCTCATTTTTTTTCCTGCAGCCGTCGAATGGAAACGGATCAACTGCGGCGCTTTTGTTCAATATACACCGCTTGTCGAGCCTCGACAGGCGGTTCTAGGTAAAATCATTCCGATGGCTTTCGCCTCAGGTCCTTGGAGGAGGCGCGGGACCGCTTGGAGGCGAGCCTGCGCTCCCGCGACCCCCGGGTAGGCTTGGTCGCCTTCCTTTGCTTGGGAATCCGGGCGGCGCCCGCGATGAGCGAGAACAATCGGGCGAGGGCGGCTTCCCTGTTGCGGCCTTGGTCCCTTTCCTCGTCGGACTGCACGATAAGCTCTCCGGCGGTCGTGAGCCTGCTGGCCAGGCGCAGGGTCGCGAGGGCCGCTTCCGCGGCGGATAGGCCGAGCACCTCGTCCAGGCGTATGCGCGCGATCGCCTTGGAATTCACTTTATTGACGTTTTGGCCGCCCGGCCCGCCGGAGCGCGAGTAATCGAACTCGGTCTTCGCCTCGATGGACGAGCGCAGGAGATCGAGATTCATGTGTCCTCCTTCGGCGCCGAGGCCTCGGGAGCGCGAGACAGGATTTCCAGCTCGGAGCCGGGCAGGAGGCCGAAGCCTCCGCCCTGCCGAAGCTCTAGGGAGCTCGCGCGTACGACGTCCCCGCGCCCGAGCCCCATGAAACCCCTCGCGCGCGCGCCTTCGTCGTCGGCTCGGGCCGAGAGAGTCTCGAGCATGCCCCCGCCGCAGAGTATGAAGCGGATGCGGCCGGCCTTGTTGAGCATGGGATCCGAGACGACGCGCCGATTTTCCGGCGGTCGCTCCTCGGGAGGCGTCCCGGCTCTCGTCGGAGGGGAGAGGAAGAAAAAAGAGAACTTGACCGCCGTCCTGTCGAGGCCCGCCTCCTTCGCGAGGGAGGCGACCGGTTCCGGGGCCGCCCAGGGGGACTCGGCGTGGCAGCTTCGCTCGGGACCGGCCGCGAGGGCCGGGCAGGGATAGGATCCGGGGCAGGGACCGAGGACGCGCCAGGAGCGGGCCGCGAGCATATCTCGGAGGCCGATGAGGCCGCGGCTGGTCGCGAGGAGGGCCGGCTCGACGAGGAGGAGGCGGCCTCCGGGCGAGAGTCGCCCGGAAGCCCGCTCCAAGAATTCCGCCCTGCGTCGAAGGGCGTCCGCCTCGCCCTTCCAGAGCTCGTTGAGGCAATGGCCCATGATTATGAGGTCGAAGGGACCCGCGGGCAGGTCCACCGCCGTTTCGAGGTCGAGCCGGGCCGTCGCGAGGGCGGCCGGTACGCGCGCGCCCCGGCCGATTATCGCGGCCGCCAGGTCGAGGGACTTCCTCGAGCGGTCGACGAGGACGAGACTCTCGACGGTCGAGCCGGAAGGCGCCGCGTCGATGACCGCCGCCGAGGCGGGACCGGGACCCGAGCCCAGATCGAGGATCCGGCGCGGCGAGAATGGGAACTCGGCGAGGGCGATCGAGACCTGCATGTAGGAGACGGGCCAATAATAGAGGAGATAAGCGCCGAGGAGGGCCCTGTCGTCCATGTATGCGGCGCCGGCGAGCTCCCGGCCGCCGGTCAGTCCGCGTTGAAGCGAGAGGAGGGCGGCCCCCGCGGTATCGATCTCCCTCGCGCCCAAGGCCGATCCGCCTTGGGTCGCGGGTCCTCGCCCCCCCCTCCACGCCTCGACGAGGGTGGGGAGTCGGTCTCGGAGAGAGGCTCCGGCGATCGGGCCGGCGCCGAAGGGCCTATCGGGCGGCGACGCTCCCGGCGAGATCGGCGCGGGCCTCTTCTTCGTGCTCATTTCGGCCTGAGTATGAACGATCGGTCGAGTCTTCGGCTAGCGCGATGGATAGGCCGACCCTGGCTAAGGCTCCAGGCAAGGCGTCGACCAACAGGGATCTCTCGGCAGCCTCGGAGGGGCAGAGGGCCGCGAGCTCGGCGGAGAAGTCGGCCATGACGGGAGGCGCCGCGCCGAAACGGAGCTCGAGGCTTGGGCCGGCGATGGCTGGCCGGGCCCCGCCGATGGCCGGGTAATCCGAGAGAGGCATATGGGCGCAGGGCCTGAAGGACGCGAGGCCGTCCCTATCCCTGACTCCCGCCGCGCCGAAGAGCCTGCAGACGAGGGGCCGGGCAGGATAAATCGCGCAACGCGCCCCGCCCGGGGACCCGCTCGCGGGATGGCGCAGGAAGGGGCAGGGCGGTGTCGCAGGGCGTTTCTCCCCGGTCCAGAGCGCGGCCTCCAGGGCTAAATCGGGAGAGCTCTCCATCAGCCACGCGGCGATGTAGGCGGCCTCGGGCGGCAGCACGTCGGGGACGAAGGGAGCGCAGCAGGATCCGCAGCCGGAGGGGCATTCGAGGGCCGAGCCCGAGGCCGCGGCAGACGCGAGGAAGGTCGCCTGCTCGGACTCGACGCGAGCGTAGACGCGGGCGACGGCGGCTATGAGGCTTTCCACTGAAGAGCCCTTGGGGGCCGAGGGGAGGGCGGCGGCGGTTGTCATGTCGGTGTGGCGCGACGATAGCCAGGAGCGGCCGCCTTTGTCAAGGGACGGGAAAACCGCCCTCCGGCCCGGCGTCGCCGCCTTGACTGCCCCGGTCGCCGCGGATACCGTTGTGACTTGTAAATTCCCCTTCGTCGCCCATACTTAAGGAGCAATCATGAAACCATTAGCGGTCTTCGCCTCGGCGGCGGCGACCCTTATGCTCGCGCTTTCCTGCGCATCCGCGCCGCCGAAAAGCGCGCCTCCAGCCGCCGTCACGGCCTCGGCGCCGATCCTCGCCGCAGGCGACCCCATCGCCCGATTCCTGAAGCCCTATGCCGCCGCGAGCAAGGCCTGCCGGGACGCCCTCGAGGAAGCGGCGACCCTGTCCTCGAAAGGCAAGTGGATGTCGGCTTTTCGGGCGATCGACGATTTCGACAAGGCAAACGCAGATCCATTCGCCCTGGCGATGAAGACGAGCCTAGTCCTCCGCGGAGCCGTCCGCAACGATATGGATCGCGCGTTCGGCCTCGCCGACCTCGAGGAAGGCCAGGAACTCGAGTCCCTCAGGAACGGCGAGGGCGATTACGAGCCTCTCGCCCTCGATCCGCCGGCCTTGGCGGACGCTCAGTCCGCCAAGGGAATCGTTGCGCCCGGAATCCTCTCCAAGGAGCTGGGAGATTACTATTTCGACGTGATCGGGCGCTTCTCGGGCTCGTGGGCGTTAAGCGACCAGGAGATCCTCGCGATGGCGGTCGAGCACTACTCGAAGGCGTACGCCGCGGGCGTCTTCGACGGCGCGAGCCTCGTCCGCCACGCCGAGACTCTCGTGAGGCTGGACCGGGGGGAGGAGTCCGACCTGATCTACGCGAAGGCGCTCGAGCTCGATCCCAAGGACGCGGACGCCCTCTATAGCTATGCGCTGAGCCTATCCTACGAAGGCAGGAGGGGCGAGGCGCTGTCCCTCGCCGACAGGGCCATCGACGCCTACGGGGACGCCCCGGCGCGGCTGAACGCCGTGGCCCTCGGCGCCCGAACGGCCGCCGAGCTCGGCGACGATGCCAGAACGCAGGCTTATTACGCGATCGCCGACAAGGACTACCCGGGGACGCCGACTCCCGGCATCCTCCGCCACATGGTCTCGGTGAAGACGGGGAACGAGGCTGCCGCTGAGGCCGCCGCGGACGCTCTCGTCTCCTCCTTCGGCTCCGATCCGAGCGTAGTGCGGACCATGATCTCCTCGTGGTATTCGGCGGGCAAGTCGGCCGACGCGCGCGATTTCCTGCAGCGGAGCATCGCGAAGGGCGGCGAGGACAAGACGATAGGGACGCTGGATTTCTATTTCGCCGTGCTCCTAGCCCAGGGCTCGCCCTCCGACGCGGAAAAGGCCCTCGGCCTCAAGGCCCTGGACGAGGCCGAGTCGCGTTTCAAGGCCGCGCTCGGGCCGGAGAACGACGTGTATAATGTGATCGCCGAGATTCGCTCGGCTTTCCAGGCGCAGGCCCCTTCGCCGGGCGCCGGCCCCGGCGAAGGGGCCCTTCGGTAAAACGAGGAGGGATCGTGAGAGAGGCGCAAAAGAATTGCTCTGACGCCCAGGAGTTGAGCGACATACTCGTCAAGCTCGAGAAGCTCCACCACATCCGCGATCTATCGACGCTCCTGGACAGCATCCTGTTCGAGACCCGCGCGCTGGCGTCCGCCGACGCGGGCTCCATTTTCCTGGTCGAGGCGGGCAGGCTCAAGTTCAGCTACGTGCAGAACGATACGCTCTTCCGGAGCGATTTCCTCGCGAGCAAGTACATCTACGCGAACAGCGAGGTCGCGATCGACGAGACCTCGCTCGCCGGCTACGTAGCGACCACCGGCGAGAGCATCCTCGTGGCGGACGCCTATCGGCTCGACCCGTCGGCGCCCTACTCGTTCAATCCTTATTTCGACGAGATCTCCTCGTACAAGACCAAGTCGATGCTGATCGTTCCCCTGCGAACGAGCAAGAGCGACCTCGTCGGAGTGCTCGAGCTCATTAACCGCCTCGGTCCCGACGGATCGACGCTCGAATTCACGGAAAGGCATCGGTCCATCGTCACGCAATTCGCGTTTTACGCGGGCGTCGCGATCGAGCGGGCGATCCTCCTCAGAGAGGTCGTTTACAAGATGGTGCGCATGATGGCGATGCGAGACCCCGAGGAGACGCAGCCTCACGTGAATCGCGTCGGCTCCTACTCCGTCGAGATCTACAAGCGCTGGGCCATCGCTCACGACGTGCCCAAGTCCGAGGTGGACGAGTTCAAGGATATCCTCAAGATGTCCGCGATGCTCCACGACATCGGCAAGGTCGGCATCTCGGACTCCATCCTCCAGAAGCCGGGGCCCCTCGACGAAGCGGAGCGGGAGCGGATGAAGATGCACGTACTGTTCGGGGCCTGCTATTTCGAGGACCCGCGCTCGGAGTGGGATACGCTGGCCCGCGAGATCTCGCTCAACCACCACGAGAAATGGGACGGTTCGGGCTACCCGGGAGCGGTCACCGACATGGGGATCGACAAGCTCCCGGGCTTCTCGGGCAAGAAAGGCCGCGAGATACCTCTCTCCGCACGCATCGTCGCCGTGGCCGACGTCTACGACGCGCTGAGCAGCAAGCGGGTGTATAAGGAGGCCTGGGACGAGGATAGGGTGCTGCAGCACATGCGCGAGCAGGCCGGCAAGCATTTCGATCCCGAGATAGTCGGGATATTCTTCGAGATATACGACGTGATCAAGGCCATAAAGCAGAAATGGGAGTAGGGACGATAGGGTATAGTAGCATAAAGGACGGAGCAGCCCAATGCCGCAGATAGTATTGCATAACGGAAACATCCTCGCGGGCTACGCCAGCATGGAGAAATGCGCCGTCCTGGTCGAGGACGGGCGCATAGGGGACGTATTCTCCGAGCGGCGCTTCGAGCAGAAGCGCTTCGACGCCGACGCGGTCGTCCTGGACGTCGGCGGGGCGAATATCGCCCCCGGCCTCATCGATACGCACATCCACGGCTTCTCGGGCTACGGCACCGAGGACCTCTCGGCGGACGCCATCGCGGCGATGTCGGAACGGCTCGGCACTTTCGGAGTCACCGCCTTCTGCCCGACGATATACCCGATGGACGAGGGGGACATGGTCGCCTCGATCCGCGCCTGCGTGGCCGTAATCGGCAAGGAGCCGGGAGCGAAGGTCATGGGCGTCCATCTCGAGGGGCCCTTCATCTCGCCCGCCAGGCTCGGCGTCCAGAGGCCCGAGTTCGTGAAGCCGGTGGACCTGGACCTCATGGAGCGGCTCTACCAGGCCGGCGCGGGGCATATCTCGAACATGACCGTCGCGCCGGAGATTAAGGGCATGCACGAGCTCGCCCTCTACTGCATCAAGCGCGGGATCGTGCTGCAGGCGGGCCACACGGACGCCACCTACGAGAACATGCTCGAGGGAATGCAGGCGGGCATACTGCACTCGACCCATTTCTTCAACGCCATGTCGAGGCTCCATCATCGCGATCCGGGGGCGGTGGGCGCCATCATGATCCACTCGGAGCTTTCCTGCGAGATAATCGCGGACGGCCGGCACGTCCACCCGGACCTCATCAAGCTGCTCCTGCGCGACAAGCCGGTAAGCAAGGTAGTGCTGGTCACCGATTCCCTCAAGCCAACGGAGCAGGCCAATTGCCCCCTCTTCGCGAACCGGGAGGAGGTCTACCTGAAGGACGAGCTGTTCTTGAGGAAGGGCGACGACGTCATAGCCGGCTCGTCCCTGACCATGATAAAGGGCATCCAGAACCTCGTGAAATTCGGCATCCCGCTCGAGAGCGCCGTCGAGATGGCCAGCACCAATCCCTCGCGCATCATCGGCCTGGGCAAGCGCGGGCTCCTCGTCCCGGGCTACGAGGCGGACCTCGTCGTGTTCGACGACACCTTCCGCGTGATCGCCTCGATCGCCGGCGGGCGTTTCCTGAAGAACGATTTTTAAGGAGAACAATATGCGCCTCGTCATCAGGCCCGACTACGAAGCCGTCTCCATGTGGGCGGCCAACCACATCGCGCGCAGGATCAACGCCGCGCCGAAGGGCAAATCCTTCGTCCTAGGCCTTCCCACGGGCTCGTCCCCCCTAGGGACCTACAAGCATCTCATCGCCCTGGTCGCCGCCGGGAAGGTCTCCTTCAAGGATGTCGTGACGTTCAACATGGACGAGTACGTCGGCATACCCGAGGACCATCCGCAGAGCTATCACAGCTTCATGCGCGACAACCTCTTCTCGCGGATCGACATCCCGCCCGCAAACGTGAACATCCTCGACGGGAACGCGAGCGACCTCGAGGCCGAGTGCGTGCGCTACGAGGAGAAGATGCTTTCCTTGGGCGGCATCGACCTATTCGTCGGCGGGGTCGGCTCCGACGGCCATATCGCCTTCAACGAGCCGGGCTCGTCCCTATCGTCGCGCACGCGCGTGAAGACCCTGACGATGGACACGAAGCAGATGAATTCGCGGTTCTTCGGAGGCGATCCGGACAAGGTTCCCGCCACGGCGCTCACCGTCGGGGTCGGGACGATCACGGATTCGCGCGAGGTGCTCATCCTGGTGTCCGGCCACAACAAGGCGCGGGCGCTCGGCCACGCGATAGAGGAGGGCGTGAACCACCTGTGGACCGTGAGCTGCCTCCAGCTCCACCCGAAGGGAGTCGTCGTGGCCGACGAGGACTCTACTATGGAGCTCAAGGTGGGCACCGTGCGCTACTTCAAGGAGATCGAGGCCAAGAACTTCGACAACAGCCTATGATCACCAAGGCCGCTGGCCCCGACGAGCTCCTCTCCCTCGGAGAGGGAGCGGATCCCGCCCTCGCCTCCTATTTCCGACTCATGCGCCTGAAGCGCCTGTACCGCCAGGGCTGGCTCAAGCGCGGCCTCCCGGCGGTCCTCTGCGAGTCGGTCGCCGAGCATTCCTTCGGTACGGCCCTGCTCGCCCTCCTCCTCGCGGGACGGGCGGGGGACGGCGGGACCATCGGCAAGGTCGACCCGGCGCGAGCGGCCCTCCTCGCCTTGGTCCACGAGATGGGCGAGTCCTATGCCGGGGACATCACGCCGGTCGACGGCGTAAGCCCCGCGGACAAGGAGAGGCTGGAGCGCGAGGCCATCCTGCGCGCCCTCGACGGTCATCCCGACTGCGATTGGTTCCTCCTCCTCTGGGAGGAGTTCGAGGAGGGCGCCACGCCCGAGGCGGCCTTCGTCCGGCAGCTCGACAGGCTCGAGATGGGCCTGCAGGCCGCCCTCCAAGATGCCGAGGGGTATCCGGGCATGGTCGAATTCTACGACAGCGCCCGGAAGACGGTGGTCGAGCCCCGGCTCCGAGCGGTCCTGGAGGACGCGATCGCGGCCGCGGGGCGGAGTGGCTAACCGCTTCGTCCGCAGGATAAAGAGCGGGGACATCGATTCGGTCGAGGAGCTCAAGTCGGAATTCAAGGAGATCGCCAAGCTCACTCATCCCGATCTGCGCGGCGACGCGGGCGGGCCCGGCGCGGAATCGGAATTCGTCGCGGCCAGGGCCGAGTACGAGGCCGCGTTGCGCGATTTCGAGAAGCACCGATTCGGGGCGCGCCGAGGGACCGGCGGCCCCGCCCCGCGATCGCGCGGCGATGCCGTGGACGGGCCGCTGCCCGACTCCGCGTGGCTCTGCCTTGAGCTCATGCTCAAGAGGGGCTTTCCCAAGGTCCCCCGGCACGAGAAGGAGATCCTCCGCTACGAATACGCCCGCTGGCGTTTCGCCCAGGCTATCGGGGAGGGCCGCGGCGAGCTCTTCCGCGGCTTCGAGTCGGAGCTGCTCGACATGAAGGCCTTCCGGTCCTCCTCGCTCGCGCCTACGCTCGCCCTCCTGCGGGACCTGGTCGAGTACCGCTACGCGCAGCTGCCGGCGATGCGCACGCACGTCGTGCTTTCCCTCGGGCGCCTTAAGTCCGACCCGATGTCCGGCCCTGCCCTGTTCGGCTTCGTCTCGCTCCTCGCGAGGGACCTCGGGATCGGCGGGGAGCTCGCCTAGAGGATTATCACCTCGCTCACGGGGACCCTGTCCTTGTTGATCTCCCGGTATTCCGCGGGCGGAACGCCTCGGTACTTCTTGAATACCTTCGAGAAATAATTCTCCTCCGCGAAGCCGGACTCCGATGCGACCGCAGAGATCTTCTTGCGCGTGTTCACGAGGAGCGAGGAGGCGTAGCGTATCCTCTGCTCTACGATGAAGCGATTCGGGGTCGTGCCGGCGCGGCGCTTGAAGTATTCGTTGAAGTATTTCTCCGCGTAGCCAAAGCGGCCGGCCAGGGAGGCGACGCAGGCATTGCGAAGGTCTCGCGTCACGAAATCGCGCGCCTCCATGAGGAAGCGATCCTCGGGCCGGCCTTCGGTCCTGGTCTTCTCCTTGAGCATCTGGAGGAGGAATTCGTAGCCGAGGCCTGTGAGCTCGTAATGGTCGATGCGGTACGACCCGGCGAGCCGTTCCTGGAGGCTCTTCAGGAACGAGACGGGGGAGGAATCCGTCGGCAGGCCGACTATCGGGAGGGGGCGCCTCAAGGCCTGGACTACCTGATCGGCGAAGTTCCCGGTAAGGGCGATCCACATGAAATCCCAGGGCGCGCCCCCGTCGTAGTAGTACTCGAAGGCCTGGTCCCAGGAGGCGATGAACATCTTGCCTGGCCCGACACGCTCGCGGATCCTTCGACCTTCGCTGGCATATTCGAAATAGCCCAATCCCGAGAGCGTGAATTGAAAGGTATGATTTCGCGCGAACAGGTGCCGCGCGTTGTCCCATCGGTAGGATCTGCTAGTCCGGACCTCGTGGCCGGTCCCGATTATATCGACTGGCAGGTTCCTCTCTATTTCGTAGGCCGGTTCAGCGGATCGGTAAAAGCTGTAGCTGATGTCGGGCATATGACTAAATTACCCTAAAAACGGAGTATTTGCCATTATTTCGCCTGGAAAGGTGTGTTTATGATAGGGGCCACGAGGAGGGACAGTCATGAGGAAGATTGCGTTCATAGGCGCGGGCAGCTTCGGGTTTACGAGGACCCTCGTCCGCGACATCCTGACCTTCCCGGCCTTCCGGGACTGCCACATCGCGCTCATGGACATCGACGGCAAGCGCCTCGAGTACATCGAGCGGGCGGTCAAGAAAATCGTCGCCGCCGGCGGCTACCCCGCCAAGGTGACGGCGACGAAGAGCCGGGCGGAAGCCCTCGAGGGCGCGGACGGCGTCCTCGTGACCATCCTCGCCGGCGGCGTCGGGGTATGGCGCTACGATGTCGAGATACCCAAGAAGTACGGCGTCGACATCAACGTCGGCGATACTCGCGGCCCCGCGGGCATATTCCGCGCCCTGAGGACCATCCCCGTGATGATGGATATCCTGCGCGACGTCGAGCGCTACTGCCCGAGCGCCGTCCTGCTCAACTACACTAACCCAATGGCCATGCTGTGCCGCGCGATGCAAGGCGCTTCCAAGGCAAGCGTCACGGGCCTCTGCCACTCGGTCCAGGGTACGGCGGAGATGCTCGCGAAGTGGATCGGCGCGCCGCTGGCGGAGATCACGTACCTCTGCGCGGGCATCAACCACCAGGCCTTCTACCTCGAATACAAATGGAAGGGCGTCGACGCCTATCCCCTGATCCGCAAGGCCATCGAATCGAGGCCCGAGGTCTACAACGAGGAGCAAGTTCGCAACGAGATGTACCTCAACCTCGACTATTACGTCACCGAATCCTCGGGCCACGCCTCCGAGTACAATGCCTGGTTCCGCAAGCGGCCCGACCTCATCGAGAAGTACTGCGCCTCGGGCACGGGCTGGAATCCGGGCGCCTACGGCTACATCCTGGACGAGTACCTGAGGCGCGAGGACAGCTGGATGAAGGACATCGAGGACTGGCTGGCCGAGCCCAAGGTGGATCTCGAGCGCAGCCACGAGTACGCGACCTTTATCTTCAACGCGGTCTTCGGCGACAACGAGATGTTCGAGTTCAACGGCAACGTGCGCAATTTCGGCCTCGTCGATAACCTGCCCGAGGGAGCTTGCGTCGAGGTGCCCGTCCTCGCCTCCAAGCGGGGCCTCAGCCCCGAGCACGTCGGGCCCCTGCCGGAGCATCTGGCCATACTCGTCAACACCAGCTCCCGCTGCGAGGAACTGGCGGTGCAGGCAGCCCTCGAGGGCGATCCCCGGAAGGTCTTCCACGCGATCTGCATGGACCCGCTGACCTCAGCCGTGCTCAGCCTCGCCGAGATCAAGTCCATGACCGACGAGATGATGAGGAAGAACGAGGCGTACCTGCCGCAGTTCAAGTCGCTCGGTTGATCGAGAATTCCCCGGCGACGCGATAAAACCTGCGCCTGCCCAGTCTCAGCTTCATTTCGGCGGATGCCGATACCTCGAGCCCCGCCTCGATCGCGCCGAGCCTGATGCCGTCGACCTCTATCGCCCCCTCCGCGACGAGCCTGCGCAGGGCCGATCGCGAGATATCGGGCGCTATGAGCGAAATCAGCTCGATCGCCCGATACTCGCCGATCGGAAGCAGCGCGAGGGGGGCATCCGCTGGGAACTCGCCCCGCGAGAATGTGCGGGCGAACCATTCGGCCTCGGCGCCGGCCGCCTCCTCCCCGTACCAGCGCTCGACCAGGGCCCGCGCGAGCCCGACCTTGGCGCCGCGAGGATCGCGCGAGCGGCGAAGCTCGTCGATCCGCTCGCGCGGCATGGTCGTGTACACTTCGAGCCAATCCCCGACCAGGGCGTCGGGGAGGCTCATGGCCTTCCCGAACATGGCTCGAGGGTCGTCGTCGATGGCGATGAAATTACCGAGGGTCTTGGATTGCTTGCGGACTCCGTCGAGTCCTGGCGTTATCCTCGTCGTTATCACTACTTGGGGGCGCTGCCCCGATCGCTCCTGGAAGGTCC
>JANXYQ010000021.1 GCA_025355995.1 Spirochaetaceae bacterium
AGGCCCTCGCGACCGACCGCGAATCCAGGCGGAGGATCGCCGGCTCCGCGGCCATGGAGCTGAGGGACACGCCCTTGGCTTCCGCGCGGGACCTCATCCGCTCGACCTCGGTCGCGGCGAGGTCGGCGAGGTCGCATTCCTCCCTCTCGAAGGCCGGCCCCGCGAGATTCCCCTCGCCCCGCGATCCGTGAATCGAGAGGAGGAGCATCTCCTCGACCATGTCGGACATCCTGTCTATCTCCTCGAGCGAGCTTTCCAGAACCCTGCGCGCTTCTCCGGATACCCTTCCCGGATCGCGGAGCGCGACCTCGGTCTCCGTCTTCATGACGGCCAGGGGCGTACGGAGGTCGTGGGCCGCATCGGCGTAGAACCGATGCTGGGAGCGCACGAAATCGCGGATCGGCCTGACAGTCCGGCCGGCGAGGAGGTAGCTCAGGAATCCGGCAGCAGCGATGGTCAAGATGTCCGCGAAGACGATGGAGCGTTGAAGTATCTCGAGGTATTCATCGATCATCAGCGAAGCGGGCCGGACGCCGCGAGCTAGGTCGCCGCGAGCTAGGTCGCCGCGAGCTTGCTCGACGCGAGCTTGCTCGCGAAGGTCCAGGTCACGGACGCGGCGGTCGTGCACCGCGTAGAAGGAGGAGCTGAAGAGGAGCACTACCGCCCCGATTATCGCTATATAGAGGGCGGTGAGCTTGAACCTGGCTCGCGTGAAGGGGTCAGCCCTTGAAGCGGTAACCCAGGCCGCGAACCGTCTCGATGATCTCATCCTCGTTCCCCGCCTTCCGCCGAAGGGCCTCGATCTTCTTGCGAAGATTCTTGACGTGCACGTCGACGACGTTGCTGTATCCGTCGAACCCGTAATCCCAGAGCCGGCTCACGATGTTTTCCCGGGTCAGCACCTGGCCCGAGTGCCTGGCGAAGTGCTCGAGCAGGCGGAATTCCTTCAGGGTCAGGCCCGCGTCCCTGCCGGCGACGGTGACTGAATGGGCGGCGGGGTCGATCTCTATGCCGCCGGCGCTGTAAGCGCCCGCGAGGCTCTCCCTCGGGCGGCGGAGCAGGGCCCGGATGCGAGCCGTCAGCTCGTCGAAGGCGAAGGGCTTGGCGAGGTAATCGTCGGCTCCCGCGTCGAGTCCGGATACCCTGTCCGTGACGCCGTCCCTCGCCGTCAGCATGAGGACGGGGAAGGCGATCCCCCCCTCGCGCCATCGCCTGCACAGCTCTATGCCGTCCAGCCCCGGCAGCATGACGTCCAGGACGGCTAGGTCGTAGCGGCCGCCCCGGGACGAGCCGAGATCGAGGGCGGAGGCGCCGTCGGCCTCGGCGTCCACCGCGTAGCCCTCGGCCTCGAGGCCCTGCTTGAGGGAACGGGCGAGCTTCGCGTTGTCCTCGACGACGAGGATCCTCATCCCCGCGCGCCTTCGACGCTCCTCGCCGATCCTTCTTTGACGCGTTGCGCGATTTCGATACCCACGCCGGACCTTTTCGCGATCTCCTCGGCCTCGGCGCCGGCGATGAGCTCGAGGGAGCCGAATTCTCTCATGAGCCTTCGCGCGCGCGCCGGGCCAACTCCCTCGATATCCTCGAGGATGCCGAATTTGAGGTCGGAGGCGCGGAGCTTCTGGTTGAGCCCCGTCGCGAACCGGTGGGTCTCGTCCCGGACCGCGACGAGGACGCGCAGGGCGGGCGAGTCCTTGGGCAGGACCACCGGGTCCGCGCGGCCGGGCAGGTATATCTCCTCGTTCTGCTTGGCCAGGCCGGCGAGGTCGGAGTCCACGCCGAGGGCCTCGAGAATTTCCTTGGCCGCGGAGACCTGGCCAGCGCCTCCGTCGATGAGGACCAGGTCGGGAAGGTCGAGCCCCTCGTTGATGAGGCGGGTATAGCGCCGGGCGACCGCCTCGCGCACGGCGCCGAAATCGTCGATCGCGCCGCCCAGGCTCCGGATCTTGAAGTAGCGGTAGTTCTTCTTGTCGGGCACGCCGTTCTTGAAGGAGATGAGGGACGCGACCGTGTGCTTGCCGGAGAGCTGGGCGATGTCGAAGCCCTCGATCCGGGCGGGAAGGGAGGACAGGCCGAGCTCCTTGCGGAGCTCCTCGAGGGCCGGGATGTCGCCCATCTCACGTCGGCGCTTGGCGAGGTCCTCCTTAGCGTTGTGCGACGCCAGGTTCATCGCCGCCTCGTGCAGCCGGCCCTCGGGCAGGGAAAAGGCCGTCCGCGCGCCCAGTTCGCGCTCGAAGTACTCGATGACGACCTCGAGGCCCGCGACTCCGTCGGCGCCGCCGCGAAGCGAGGGAAGCTTCTGCACGAATATGCGGCCGGGAGGGAGCCGGCCTGGGCCGTAGTAGCTCATGAGGAAGCCCTGGAGGGCCTCGTCCTCGGTGGCGTAGAGCTTGCCGCGGAAGAGGTCGCGCCCGGTGAGCTTGCCGTCGCGCATCTGGAAGACGACGTAGCAGACGAGGTCGCCGTCGGCGGTCCAGGCAATGTAGTCCCGAGACTCGGGATCGAAGTCGATCGCGCTGGAGCGGCCGGCGAAGAGCTCGATGGCCGTCACGGAGTCGCGGAGCCTGGCGGCCTCCTCGAATCGGAGGCCTTCGGACGCCGCGGCCATCTTCCCGCGGAGCTCGGCGAGGAGGGCCTCGGTCTCTCCCGCGAGGAGCTTCTTGATCTCTTCGACGTACTCGGCGTAGGCGTCTTTCGTGATCTTGCCGGCGCAGGGGCCCGAGCAGCGTCCGATATGGTAGTACATGCAGGGCGTCTCGCGCTTTCGCATTATCACGCAGCGCCGCAGTGGGAAGAGCTTCTTGATCATGTCGAGGTAGAGATCGACAGTCTCGGCGCTCGGGAAGGGCCCAAAGTAGAGGCTCCCGTCGCGGATGATGCGCCGGGTGCGGAAGACGCGGGGGTACTCCTCGTTGGTGATGCGGACGCTCGGGTAGGTCTTGCCGTCCTTCAGATTGATGTTGTATTTCGGGGAGTGCTGCTTGATCAGGGTGTTCTCGAGGAGGAGGGCCTCGTACTCGCTCTCGGCCAGTATCCACTCGATCGACTCGATCCGGGAGACGAGGTGCCTGGTTTTAACGTCTTTTCGGCCTGAGAAATAGGAGGAAAGGCGATTGCGCAGGACTTTCGCCTTGCCGACGTAAATAATCTCGCCATCCGAAGACCGCATCATATATACGCCGGGAGATTCCGGGGCTTGCTTGGTGAGGGCCCTGAAGCGGGCGAGTCTTTGGTCTCGGGGCTTCCCGCCCGCTTTAGTATCGTCCATACTGTACGATAATAAATGTACGTTAGAATGAAACATAAGGGAATAACAATCCTCGCCATTTGCATGCTCGCGGCCGTCCCGGCCCGCGCGATGGAAGAGCGGCTAAGGCTACTCCCGGGGTCGACGAGCGTCCCGGGGGACTCGGCGGGCATATCCTCGCCCGCCGTATCCTCGGCGAGGGTCATCGGCGATTGGCTCGCGGACGGGGCGATCCTTCGCAAGGGATTCAAGGGCGGCATGGACTACGTGATCGCCGACGGAGCCTACAAGAGCGAACCCGGCGTCGACCTCCTCCTGCACTTCGATTCGGCGACCGCCGCGGACGATACCGGCAATTGGACGCTGAGCGCCGGCCGCTCCTACTCGATCGACGCATCGAAGGCCCTGCTCGGCGCGGGCTCGGGATCGTTCAGGGGCGCGGGCTCGGCCCTCTCGCTCTCGCCGAGGGCCGGATCGCTCTTCGGCGCCAAGGCCGGGAGATCCGCGGGCGAAGCCTCGCGCTTCCGCGATTTCTCGATCGAATTCTGGCTATTCCCGGCGAACGCCGACAACGGCGAGGTCGTCCTCCTATGGCGCTCGCTACGGAAGCTTCCTTGGGGAATCCTCCCGCAGCATCTGTCCTGCGTAATAACGGGAGGCAGGCTTGCCTGGTCCTTCTCCGGTTTCTTCGACCGCCCGGGCGCCGCGAAAGCCTCGGACTCGGCCTTCGAGCTCGAGCTCAGGGCCCGATCCCCCCTCGTTCCGCGCGCCTGGTCGCATCATCTTCTGCGCTTCGACGGGGATACGGGACTGGTCGAGTACCTCGTCGACGGCAAGCCCGAGGCCACCGCCTACGCTACCGCGTCCGGCCGCGAGGGTGGCACCGTCTTCGAGCCCGCGCTCGGCTCCGCCGCCCCTATAGAGCTCTGTCCGGACTACTCCGGCCTCGTCGACGAGCTGAGGATAAGCCGCCGCTTCGTCGAGGAGCCTAGCCTGAGGCCCTACGGCCGCGATCCCTCGCTCGTGGTCTCTCCCATCGCCGACCTCGGCTTCGGGAACAGCCGTCTCGCGGCGATCGACGCCGAGTACAAGGAGCCGGGGACCGCCGGCGTCGAATTCGCCTACCGAATCTCGGATTCCTGGGCGGCATGGCGCTCCGACTCGCCGGGCTGGACTCCCCTGAGGGCGGGCGAGGCCCTGCCCGATACCGCGCGAGGCAGGTACGTCCAGGTCAAGGCCGAGCTCTACGCCGACGGCTCGGGACGCCTGACGCCCTCCCTCTCCTCGATCACGCTCCGCTTCGTGCCGGACCCGCCGCCGCCCGCGCCCGAGCGGATCGTCGCGACGCCGAAGGACGGGGCCGTGGAGCTGCATTGGACGAGGGTGCCCGAAGCGGATCTCGCGGGCTATCTCGTGTTTTACGGCGAGCGGCCCGGAGAGTACTTCGGGACGGGGGCCGACCAGGGACCGAGTCCCGTCGACGCGGGGAATACCACGACGATCACCCTCACGGGCATTCCCAACGGGAGGCTCCTCTATTTCGTCGTGGCCGCCTACGATGCGGGCCCCGACCCGGATGCCGCGATCCGGGGCGCCCGCCCCGCGGATCCGGCCGCGGCGCTTTCTCGCGCCGCCAAGCGCGCGGGCGAGTTTTCGCCGGAGACGGCCGCCAGGCCCTCGAGGACCGCCAAATGAGCATTTCCCAGCAGAAGAGCAAGGCAAGCCACCTGGAAAGGGCGCGTTCTGCCCTCAAGCTCCGGGACTTCGAGTCGGCGGAGAGCCACGCGAGGGCCTGCCTCATCGAGGAGCCCGAATCCAACGACGCGCGCATCGCGCTCGGCACGGTGTACCTTCGCACCGATAGGCCGTCGGAAGCCCTGTCGGCCTTCTCCAGCGTGCTCGCCCGCCAGCCTTCCCATGTCGACGCCCTGCTCAACGCCGGAGCGGCCTACCTGCGCCTCGGCAAGCCAAAGGACGCCATAAGCGCCCTCCAGCGGGCCCTCGCGGCCGAACCTTCCAACGCCGAGGTGCTCTTCACGCTCGGCAACGCGCATAGGCAGACCGGCAACCTCGGCCTCGCCGAGATGTCCTACACGAAGGCGATCGAGTCCGATCACGAGCACGTGCTCGCCTACAACAACCTCGGCGCCGTGTACCGCGCGATGGGCGACCCCGAGAAGGCTGTCAGGGTCTTCTGGAAGGGCCTCCAGGTCGACCCGAACTATCCGTCCTTCCATTACAACCTCGGCTTCGCCTTCGATTCGCTGGGCAAGCACGAAGAGGCGCTCAAGGAATACGAGCAGGCGGTCAAGGCCCGTCCCGGCTGGGTGGAGGCGATGAACAAATTCGGCCTCTCCCTGCTTATCACCGGGAACCACAAGAAGGCTGTCGACCAGTTCCAGCAAGTGCTGGCCGTCGACCCGCTCAACGCGGAAGCCCGCAACAACATCGGCCTCGTCTACGCCGACGAGAACAGGATCGACGACGCGCTGCGCTGGTTCCGGCAGGCCCTCGAGGCGGACCCGAACTTCGTGCGGGCCGCCCTGAATATAGAGCAGCTCCTCGAGAAATCGGGCCGCTGGGACGCCGCCCTCCAGGAGATCACCCGCCTCGTCGAGATGATGCCGGAAAACGCCGACCTCCGCGTGCGCCTGGCGGCGCTGTACTCCAACCTGGGCAGGAACGACGACGCCAAGGCCGCCCTCGAGGATATCCTCCGGAAGACCCCCGACGACCTGAAGGCCCTCAAGCCCTATGCCTCGGTGCTCGAGCGGCTCGGCGACTCCGAGCGCGCGCGGCTGGTCTACGAGAAGATCCTACGCCTCGACCCGAAGGAGGTGGGCTTCAGGGTGGACCTTGCGCGGCTGGCCGCGGACCGCGGGGATTTCGCCCGGGCGGAGTCGGAGCTGATCGAATACCTCCGCGCGAGGCCGGGGGACAAGCGGGCCCGGCTCGAGCTGGCCAAGGCGCGCGCGGGCAAGGGCGACTGGAGCGGCGCCAAGTCCACCCTCGTCGAGCTCGAGCGCGACTTCCCGGACGACGCGAGCGTCCAAATGGAGCTGTCGGCCGCGTATCGAGTCCTCGGAGAGAAGGAGAAATCCGTCTCCGCGGCGGAAAGGCTCGTCACGCTCCGGGGCTCCGCGGGAGAGGACGATCCGGACGCGCTGCTCGCGAGCCTCGACGTGCTCGAGGGAGCCGTCAAGAATTACTCCTCGGACGTCCGCGAGGCCTGGGACAAGAACCTCCGCGTCCTTCGCTCGTCCCTCTCGGGCGAGCGCGAGCAGACTCGAGCCGCGGGCTCCGCTCTCGCGGAGCCGGAAGTCGACTTCCTCATGCCCTTCGCTTCCGCCGTGGCGACGGAGCCGATCCCGATCGACGAGCAGGAAGAGCTGCTCTTCCTCGACGAGCGCGAGGAGGATTTCGAGGCTGAGCCTCTCGATGAGATCGAGGAGCCGGCCTTCGACGAGGGCGACGAGGAGATCGAGGAGCCGCGGCACGAATTCGACGGGCTCATCGAAGCCGGGGAAGGCGACTCGAGCGGCGCGGGGGGCGGAGGATCGGGTAGCGGCTCAGGTGGCGAGGGACAGGCCGCGGGACCGCGCG
>JANXYQ010000052.1 GCA_025355995.1 Spirochaetaceae bacterium
GTCCTCGAAGCGGCCGTAGTCCCGCTCGAGGGCGGCGCACCAGGCCAGGAGGTGGTGGGCGAAGGTGACCGGCTGGGCCCGCTGCATGTGGGTGTAGCCGGGCATGAGGCTGGCAGTATTGCCCGATGCGAGATCGCACAACGCGCCAATCGCGTCGAGCAGGGCTCCCCTCGCCTCCCGCGAGGCCCCGCGCAGCCAGAGCCGCAAGTCCAGCGCCACCTGGTCGTTGCGGCTGCGGCCCGCGTGGAGGCTGCGCCCCACGTCGCCCATGCGCGACGTGAGCTCGGCCTCGACGAAGGAGTGGATGTCCTCGGCGCCCGGGTCCACGACGAGGGTGCCCTCCTCCGCGCCGACGGCCAGGGCGGCGAGCCCGCGCCCCAGCTCCTCGGCGACCTCCCTGGGCAGGATGCCCGCCTCGCCGAGCATGGCCGCGTGGGCGATCGAACCCTCGAGGTCCTCGGCCAGGAGGCGCTTGTCGACCGAGGTCGACGCGAGGAAGGCGTCGATCATCGGATCCAGGGCGCCCACTTTCGAGGTCTCCCAAATCTTGGCCATGGCCTCAATCTCCCGCCGTGGCGACATAGCCGTCTTCGCCCGGCTTGGTACCCTTGGGCAGGGCCGCCCCGTGGGCCTTGATCCGCGCCTCGAGTCTCGCCCTCACCTTTGTGGGAAGGCCGAATAGGTTGATGAAGCCCTCGGAATCCTTGTGCGAGAAGAGGGGGCCGGTCGTGAAGCTCGCGAGGCTGGCGTCGTAGAGGGAGTAGGGAGACTTCATCCCCGCGCTCGATATGGAGCCCTTCCATAGCTTGAGCCTCACGGTGCCCGACACGTTGCGCTGGGTCGAATCGATGAAGGCGCAGAGCGCCTCGCGCAGGGGGCAGAACCACTCGCCCTCGTACATCGTGTCCGCGAAGCGCTGGCCGACCTGGACCTTGAAGGCCAGCGTCTTGCGGTCGAGGCAGATCTGCTCCAGCTTGGCGTGGGCCTCCATGATTACGCTCCCGCCCGGGGTCTCGTAGACCCCACGCGACTTCATGCCGACCACGCGGTTCTCGACCATGTCGAGGATCCCGCAGCCGTGCTTGCCGGCCAGGACATTGAGCGCCTTGATAAGGGAGACGCCGTCCATCCTCTTTCCATTGAGCGCGACCGGGACGCCCTTCTCGAAATCGAGGGCCACGTACTCGGCCTGGTCGGGCGCCTTGGACGGCGGCGTAGTCATCTTGAGCATGCCCGAGTCCAGCAGGGGCTCGTTCCAGGGATCCTCGAGGTCGAGTCCCTCGTGGCTTATGTGCCAGAGATTGTCGTCGCGGCTGTAGGAATCGGACTTCTTCATCGGCACGGGGATGTTCCGCTTCTCGAGGTACTCGATCTCCTGCTCGCGGCTGGAGATGTCCCAGATCCTCCAAGGCGCGATCACCTCCATCTCGGGAGCGAAGGCCTTTATCGCGAGCTCGAAGCGGACCTGATCGTTGCCCTTGCCCGTGCAGCCGTGGGCTATGGCAGTGCAACCCTCGGCGAGGGCGGTCTCGGTGAGGCTCTTCGCGATGAGCGGCCTCGCGGCGGAGGTTCCCAGGAGGTAGCGCCCTTCATAATAGGAACCCGACTTGACGAGGGGCCACAGATAGTCCTCGACGAATTCCTTCTTCAAATCCTTGATCACGAGCTTGACCGCCCCGGAGGAGATGGCCTTCTTCTCGAGCGAAGCCCAGTCGCACTCCTGGCCGACGTCGCCGCAAACGGCGATAACCTCGCAGTCGTAGTTCTCCTTGAGCCAGGGAACTATCACTGTCGTGTCAAGGCCGCCGGAATAGGCTAGGGCGATTTTCTTCTTCATATGGTGCTCCTTGAGGTAATGGGGATGGCGGGGATATGCGGGTTAGCGGCGACGGAGGCGACGGGTAGAGCGGAGCTTGAGGAGGGAAGATTGAAACGGCGGGGAAACGGCTGCGTTCACGAACTCTCTCCTTCTTATTGACCACGCGAGGATATCCGCCGAGCGAGAAACCGTCAAGGGTTTACCGTATTTTTATACATATTTTAAGACAATATATGCAATTCATGACTATTCCTTGAATCTGGAAACCTCGGCGCGGAGAGTCGGAGAGCCGCATCGCCTCGTCGACGCCGACGCCGGCCGCGGACATGGATTCGCTGGATTCGCCGGCGCGTTGTTCCGCCAGGGCGGAGAAATCGCCATAATAGCCCTCGGGGCCGGTCTCGTCCTCCTCGCCCGCGAGGACCACGAGGCCGTCCCAGGCACCCTCGTCGAAGACGGCCCAGGCGGCGAAGAAATCCGTCTCGCGGTTCACCGTCTCGGCGAGCAGGGAGGGTAGGTACCTGCGGTCGGTCATGCCATCGGCCTTGAGCAGCCGCACGACGTCGAGGAGCTCGTTCGCGGATACCGCCGCCTTGTCGAGGCGCCGGCCGATTTCCGGGGCCGTCGTGCCCGCCCCAGCCTTGCCCCATCGATGATCGAGACTCTCAGGGCATCCCCCGAGCGCGCGATGAGGTACCCGAAAAATAGCCCGAAGAGGAGGATCTGCCTCGCGGTCGCGGAAACGAAGAGTTTGGCTCGAAGTTTTATTTTTTTAATCATAGCGTCGCTCGGCGAAAAAATGCAAATGCGCGGCTTGGCTCGCGACCCGTCGCGGATATATCATGACGTATGCTCTTCTACGATCGGTCGGACGGCCGGCGCGTCAGGGGCCTCCGGGCCTTCAACGCGATACTGCCCTACGTAGTGCGAAAGCGGGACGAGGCCTCCGTCCTCTTCGCCAAGGACGTCGAGGTCGAGGCCGCGATGGCCTATGCCCGGCGCAAGAACGCCGAGGCGGCCTCCTCGACCGGGGCGGAGCGGTACTCGCTCTTCGGTATCCTCATCGCGGCGGCGGTCCGAACGATCGCCCTGAAGCCCCGCATGAACCGCTTCGTCCACAGGCGGGGTTTCTACCAGCGCGGCGGCATATCGGTTTCCTTCATAGTCAAGAAGGCCCTCACCGAGGCGGCGACCGAGGGCATAGCCAAGATCCGCTTCGAGGGCGAGGACGACGTCGGAACCGTAGCCGAGAAGATCAACGCGGGCATCGAGGCGGCGCGGAGCGGCGCTCCCGGCCCGGACGACAGGGAATTCGACCTGGCCCACCGCCTCCCCCTGGGCAAGGCGGCTATAACCGGCATTTTCCGCGCCCTCGATCGCTTCAACATCGCTCCCGCGAGGATGATCGAGGCGGACCCCCTCTTCACCTCTATCTATGTCGCCAACCTCGGCTCCATAGGCCTCGATACGCCCTACCACCATCTCTACGAATGGGGCACGGCGAGCGTCTATATGGTAATCGGAAGGATATTCCAGAAGGAGGCGCGAAAGTCCTCCGGCGGAGGCGCCTCCAAGCCGGAGCTGCGGCACTACGTGAACATCAAGTTTACCGTGGACGAGCGGATAGCCGAGGGCATCTATTTCGCGCACGCCGCCGCTCTCTTCCAGCGCCTCATTACGAAACCCGAGAGCATGGAGCTCCCGCCGGACCCGGCCGAGGCCGAAGCCTAGCGGAGGCTCAACGCAGAGTCCGAAGCAATACCAGGCTGAGGGCGAGGATCAGGATGGCCGCGGAGAGGTAGGCCCACCAGGGCAGGGGCGGCGCCTCGACTTCGAGGGGCCGGATCGGATCGGGCGCTGGATTCGCGGCGTCGGCGCAACCGCACGCGGGGCAGCCTCGGGCGAAGTCGTCGGCCTTGCCGACGTGGCCGCAGCGCGGGCACTTCACCGACGAGAAGAAGCGGCCGCAGCGCGGGCAGAGCTTCGCGTCCTTGCGGACCTCCGCGCCGCAGCGCTCGCAGAAATAGCGGGGGCGCTTCACCTGCCGGACGGCCTTGGGATCAGGTAGCTTCCTTGTTCGACGAGCCGCTCGCGGGCGCGGCGACGGCCGCCGGGCAGGAGGCGCAATCGCCCTTGCCCGCGGGCTCCGCCTTGGCCCCCGAATCGCCGTGGGAGGAGCCCACCGAGGAGGACGCGGCCTTTCGGCTGTCGTTCTTGTAGAATCCCGACCCCTTGAATATAATCCCCGTCCCGCCGTTGATCTTGCGCCTCACCGCGTTGCCGCAGGTCGGGCAGACCTTGAGCGGATCGTCCGACATGCTCTGGAAGAGGTCGAAATCGGCTCCGCAGGATTTACACTCGTACTCGTACGTGGGCATGGCCATTACCTCGATATAAGTAGCTTATCAATACTCAATATAGCGAGAAAGAGCCTCCGTCGTAAAGGCTGCGCCTTAGCGCGGTATACCGAGGCGCTTTCCGACCCGGGCGAAGGCGTCCAAGGCCTTGTCGACCTGAGCCTCGGTATGCGCGGCCGAGAGCTGGACCCGGATGCGCGCCTTGCCCCTGGGCACGACGGGGAAGGAGAAGCCGATGACGTAGATCCCCTCCTCGAGGAGGGCGGAGGCCATGCCTTGGGCGAGCTTCTCCTCATATAGCATAACGGGACAGATGGGGTGGACTCCCGGCCGGATTTCCATGCCCGCGGCGGTCATTCCCGCGCGGAAGCGCGTCGTGTTGGCCTCGAGCCTGTCGCGCAGGGCGGTCGAGGCGCTGAGCAGCTCGAGGGCGCGGAGCGTGCCTCCCACGATGGAGGGGGCCAGGGTGTTGGAGAAGAGGTAGGGCCTCGCCTTCTGCCGAAGGTACTCGACGATTTCGGCGCGGGCGGCGACGCAGCCCCCCGAGGCGCCGCCGAGGGCCTTGCCGAAGGTAGTCGTGATGACGTCCACCCGGCCCTGGACGCCCCGATACTCCGCGGTGCCCCGCCCCGTCCTGCCGACGAAGCCGGTGGCGTGCGAGTCGTCCACCATCACGAGGGCGTCGTACTTGTCGGCGAGGTCGCAGATGGAGGCGAGATCGGCGATGTCCCCGTCCATGGAAAAGACGCCGTCCGTGGCGATCATCCGAAGCCGCTTGCCCGAGGCTTCCTTCAGGCAGCGCTCCAGGCCCTTGGCCGGCTTGCCGGTCGCGGGGTCGGCCTCCTCCGAGTCGCTCATGTCGCCGTGGGCGTAGATCCAGCGCTCCGCCTTGCACAACCGTATGCCGTCGATTATCGAGGCGTGGTTCAGGCTGTCCGTGATTATCGCGCAATCCTCGCCGAGGAGGGGCTCGAAGACGCCGCCGTTCGCGTCGAAGCAGGAAGAGAACAGTATCGAGTCCTCCATGCCCAGGAAATCCGCGACCGCGCGCTCGAGGCGCTTGTGCGGGTCCTGGGTGCCGCAGATGAAACGGACGCTGGCCATGCCGTAGCCCCACTCCTCGAGGGCTCGGGCGGCGGCGGCGCGTACGCCGGGGTCGTTGGCGAGGCCAAGGTAGTTGTTCGCGCAGAAATTGAGGACCTCCTTTCCGTCGCCCACGCGGACGATGGCGCCTTGAGGCCCCTGGATGACCCTCTCGTCCTTGTAGAGGCCCTGGGACCTGATATCGGCCAACTTGGCCGCGAGCTCGCCTTTAAGGGAACCGTACATGATGCCACCTCGCCTTCGGTTTTCTGCGCCTATTCTACTGGCTTCGCGGGGATCGAGTAATGCCCTACATCGAGGAGCGGCCCTCTTTCTCCAGCGCCTCGATCAGGAGGTCCATGTCGGACTCGAGGCGCACGAGGCTCGCCTCGGCGCTCGCGAAGACATTCGTCTTCGCGCTCGATAAGGCGCCGATCCTGTCGAAGGGCTCGGCCAAGGCGTCGCCGATCTCGGGACCCTTGGCCGCGGCGACGCCGCAATAGGGGCAGAAGCGGAAGTCCACGAGGATCAGGCTCCTGCAGTTGGTGCAGAACCGAACGTTCATCTCCGCCTCACAATAGGCTCGCCGCCAACTCCGCGAGCTCCGAGCGCTCGGTCCGCTGGAGGGTGACGTGCCCGAATATCCTCTGGCCCTTGAAGGCCTCGACGAGATAGGACAGGCCGTTGGAATTCGCGTCGAGGTACATGTTGTCGATCTGGTAGGGGTCCCCGGTGAGCACGACCTTGGTGCCCTCCCCCGCCCGCGACACGATGGTCTTGATCTCGTGGGGCGTCAGGTTCTGGGCCTCGTCGACGATCACGTACTGGTTCGGCAGGCTCCTCCCCCTGATGAAGGAGAGGGCCTCTATCTCGAGCATCCTGTCCTTGACGAGCTGGTCGACGCCCTTTACGTTGGGCCGCTTGTAGTCGGCGAGGATCTGCTCGAGATTGTCGAAGAGGGGCTGCATCCAGTTGGCCATCTTGGCCGACTTCTCGCCGGGCAGGTAGCCTATGTCCTTGCCCACGGGCACGACGGGCCTCGTGACCAGCATTCGCGCGTATTTCTTGTCCTCGCATACCCGCTTCAGCCCCGCCGCGATGGCGATCAGAGTCTTGCCCGTGCCCGCCTTTCCGACCAGGGTCACCAGGCGCACCTCGTCGTCCAGGAGGAGCTCGAAGGCCACGCGCTGGCGGTCGTTCAGGGGAGAGATGCCCGCGACCGGCCCGTCCCATTCGGGCAGGGCGATGAGCCTTCCCTGCTCCGTCCCGCCATCGGCGGGAATGCCCTTCGCGAGGACGGTCTGACCCGAAGCCCTATCGCGGAGGAGGACGAACTCGTTGGGATAGAGCCTGTCCTTCCAGGGGAGTTCCCCCGTGCCCTGGAGGCGCGCGATGGTCTCCGCCGAGGCGTCCACCTCGCGCAGGCCCTGGTAGAGGGTGGCGATATCGACCTTCTGCTTCTCGTAGTCCACGGCTCGGAGGCCGAGGGCGGTAGCCTTGACGCGGGCGTTGATGTCCTTCGAGACGAAGAAGACGCGCCGCCCCTCGGCCTGGAGGACGTAGGCGCAGAGGATGATCTTGTTATCGTTCCTGTCGAGCTCTATGCCGTCGGGGGCAGCGCGGGGGAGACTGAGCGATACCCTGATCGTCGAGCCGTTCTCGAGCTTGACGCCCTCGTTCAGGTTGCCCTTCTTGGCTATGGAATCGAGGAAGCGTATGGCCTCGCGGGCGCTCTTGCCCCTCTGGTCGGGATAGGCCTTGAGCCCGTCGAGCTCCTCGAGGACCTCGAGCGGGAGCACGATCTCGTTGTCTCGGAAGGACATGATCGCCTCGGGAAAATGGATGAGTACGTTGGTATCTATTACAAAGCATTTAATCCCTTTTGCGTTATCAAAGGAATTTGGCCGGTCGTCCGGGCTACTCATGGCCTCAGTATAGTACATATATGGGCCACTTGATCTGCCCCCCGTATTCATCCAACCCCTATTGTGAAATCCGCTCTTAGTTTCCGATTGAATTGGCTAGGCGTCAAGCCGCCCAAAGATCCATGAGGACGTTCCTCATTGTACTCCTTGCGCCATCTCTCGATGATGATCTGAGCCTCCTGGATGGACCAGAACCAATTGGTGTTTAGGCATTCCTCCCGGAACGTCCCGTTGAAGCTTTCGACAA
>JANXYQ010000059.1 GCA_025355995.1 Spirochaetaceae bacterium
CGGTGGAGCCCGACGCCGCGGCGGTCGCGGCCTACCGGGGCCCGGGAGGCTATCTCGCGCGGCTCGAGAAGGAGTTCGGGTCGCTCAAGGCCTAGGCGGAGCTTTACTAGTCTCGATATTCTCGATTAGTATCCCGCATGAGCTCTATGCCGCAGGCCCAGCCGGCGTCGGCGAGGGGATACGCGGTCGCGGTGGTCGCGGCCCTGTTCCTGTCCACGACGGCCATCTTCATTCGCCACCTGACGCTGACTTACGCGATTCCCGCCCTGGTCCTCGCCCTGTGGCGCGACGTCTTCGTCGTGGTCACGCTAGTTCCCGTCTTCGCCGCCGCCAAGCCGAGCCTGCTGCGGATCCCGGTTCGCCACGTGCCCTACATGGCCGTCTACGGCCTCGTCCTCGCCCTATTCAATTCGCTGTGGACCCTCTCGGTGGCGCTCAACGGGGCGGCGGTCGCGACCGTCCTCGTCTATTCGTCGGGCGCCTTCGCGGCCATCCTGGGGAGGGTGTTCCTCAAGGAGAGGCTGGGCTGGGCCAAGGTCGCGGCGGTCGTCATGAGCCTCCTCGGCTGCGCCCTCGTGGCAGGCCTGCTCGAGCTCGGATCATGGAAGGGGAATCTCGCGGGAGTCGCCATCGGCATCGCCGGGGGGCTTTCCTACGCCCTCTACAGCCTCTTCGGCAGGTCGGCGGCGAATCGCGGCCTCGATCCGTGGACGACCATCGTCTACGTCTTCGCCTTCGCCGCCGTCTTCCTTTTCCTCGTGAACTGCCTCCCGGGAGCGCCTCTCCCCGGCTCGTCCAGGACTCTGGGCGATCTCATGTGGCTCGGCGCCTCCTGGCGCGGCTGGCTGGTGCTCTTCCTCCTCGCCGCCATACCTACGGTCGGGGGCTTCGGACTCTACACGGTGAGCCTGTCGATCCTGCCCTCCAGCGTGGCGAGCCTCGTCGTCTCGCTCGAGCCCGCGTTCACCGCCGTCTTCGCATTCATCATCCTCGGAGAGCGGCTTACTGGAATCCAGCTCGCGGGCGCCGGCTTGATCCTCGGCGGCGTAGTGGTGCTTCGGGCGTTCGAGGGCCGAAGTCGGCGCTGAGGACGAGGCTTCAGGGCTTGAAGTGCGGCTCCACGTAGCGCTCCCGCCGCGAGCCCTTTCCGATGGCCTCGAGCTGCGCGATGGCCCGCGAGGGACAGAGGTTGAAGCAGCGCATGCACTGCTCGCAGGTCGCCGACCAGCGCGGCCTTCCCCCCGCCATCGCGATGCTGGATGTGGGGCAGGACCTCGCGCAAAGGCCGCAGGAAGTGCATTTCCCGTCGGCCCGGAACTTACGCCAGAGTCTCTTCACTCCGAGTTTGAATCCGGCGCGCATCAAGCGCGAGCCCAGCGGGCCGAACACCGGGAGGCTGAGCGGCTTGGCGTACCGCCTCCCCGCGAGGAAGGCTTCGGCGCTTTCCTTCGCCTTAGCCTCCCCGGCGGCGAGGATCGCGGCCGCCTCCGAGGCGCCGGGCACCCGCATGAATGGCCCCCAGTTGTTGGGCATGCGGACGAGGTCGGCGTAGGCGGCGTCCCAGCCCCGCGCGGCGAGGAGGCCGACGCCCTCGACGAGGCTCCATCCGCAGTCGTCCTCGTTGCCGCCCGTGGCGAGGAGGAGGGCCTGACGAGGGCGGGACCCGATCGCGCCCGTCGCGGGGGGCAGGGCCTCGAGGTAGCGGCGGACGATTCTGGGAAGGTCGAGGGAGTAGACAGGGAAGACGAGGCAGGCGGCGGAGGAATCCTCCGCGGGAGGGCCGCCCTCCGGGATCGCGGCGATCTCGGCCGACCAGCCGCCCGCCTCGAAAACCGACGCGCAGACCTCGGCTATTCGCTTGGAATTGCCGGTACCGGTAAAATAGCGAAAAGACGCCTTGGGTACCCCGCTCATGATCCCTCCTTCGGCTTTGCCTTGGCCGATGATCGCTTCCGCCTTCCCGCGGCATCCTTCCCGAGCCGGTCGAGCCAGGATTCGAGGAAGGCGTAATACTCGAGGCCGAAGCGCTGCGTCGAGGCCTGGAAGAAGTCCGGCTGCTGCGGCAGTCCCTCGGTCGCTCCCTCGAGCCATGCCCTGCGCTTTCCCGCCGCGTCCTTGAAGCCCTGGATCGCCTCGCTCGCCTCGCCGGGGGCGAGGCAGCCGAGGAAGAAGAGCCGCGCGAGGAGGAAGGCGGGCCCCTTCGCGATATCCAGGGGGGAACCGAGCCATTGCGCCAAGGCGGCCCTGCCCGCGGGGAGGATCTCGTAGACCCTGCGCAGGCGCCTCGAGCCGTCCGCCCGCCCGGCCGCGACCAGTCCCTCCTTCTCCATGCGCCCGAGGGCGGGATAGATGCTGCCGTAGCTGGCCTGGTAGAAATGGGCGGTGCTCATGGCCATGAGGCGCTTGATGTCGTAGCCGCTCTTGGGACCGTAGGCGAGGAAGCCGAGGATCGTGAAATCGGTCATCGGAACTCCTTATAACGAACCGATATATATCGTTAATTAATATATCGGCTAGATATATTATTCGGCCCCGGAGCGGCGGCTGTCAAGCCCCCGGGGCATTGCCTAGGATCCCGCCGTCCGGGTAGCCTGAGACGCATAATGGGCACCCAAGTCTGGCTCGACGCCGAGATAGTGACGATGGACCCGGCCCTACCGAGGGCGCGGGCCATGGTCGTGCGCGACGGAATCGTCGACTTCGTCGGCGACGGCGCCGCGGCGCTCGCGAGGGCGGGCGAGGGGGCGGCCGTCCGCGACCTCGGCGGCCGAGCGAGGCCGAGGGGCCGGCAAGGCCCCTCGGTGGTGCCGGGCTTCAACGACAACCACGTGCACGCGGTGTTCATGGGCGACCATGCCCTCGCGGTCGACCTCGGGGGCCTCGGCGCGAAGGAGATCGTCGCGCGCCTGAGGGAGCGCTTCCCCGACCCGCGGCCGGGCGAGATCCTGCGCGCCTTCAATTGGGACTACCCCGCCTGTCCCGACCCGCGCAAGGAGCTCCTCGACGAGGCCTTCCCGCGCAATCCCGTGCTGCTGAACCAATTCTCGGGGCACGCGCAGTGGCTGAACGGCGCGGCCCTGGACGCCCTTGGCATACGCAGGGGCAGCCCCGACCCGAAGGCCGGCAGCGTCCTGCGCGACCCGGACGGCGAGCCCACGGGCATAGTCCGCGATCTCGGCGACACCAAGCTCTCCAAGAAGCGCGTCCGCGACGTCTTCTTCGACCGCCGGATGCGCGAGGAGAGGCTCGACATCGCCCTGTCGACCTTCGCCCGCCTGGGCATCACCTCGTTGCAGGACAATTCCTGGTTCTATCCCCAGATCTTCAGCCTCCGGAAGCGGCTCGACGCGGGGACCTTGAGCGCCCGCTTCACCACCTGGTGTTTGGGAAGGCAGCCCAGGTCGGTCGCCGCGATGGGCGCGGCCTACGCCCTCGGCCTGGGCGACCGGGACTGGATACGCCCGGGGCCGATCAAGTATTTCCTCGACGGCACTTTCTCCACGCGCAACGCCTGCCTCTGCGAGCCTTTCTCGGACTCCGAGGGCGAGGGGCTCTGCGCCGATCCCTCGGCCCCCGTTGCCGAGCTATCGCGGCTGGCGAGGCTGGGGCGGCAGGGCGCCTTCCACATAATCGGCGACAGGGGCATCGCGATCTTCCTCGACGCCTACGAGGAGGCGCTGGCGCGTTGGCCGAAACTGAAAGGGCTCCGCATCAGGATCGAGCACGCCCAGCTAGTCCGGGCGATAGACATCCCCCGCATCCGCGAGCTCGGCATCCTGGTGAGCGCCCAGCCGACGGCGCTCGGGAGCCCCGAGAAGGACGAATCCCTCCTCGGCCGCGAGAGGGCGCTGCGGGCCTACCCCTATCGCTCCCTCCTCGACGGGGGCGTGCGCCTATCCTTCGGCTCGGACATACCGGGCGAGTCGGGCTGCGACCCGATCCGCTCCATCCACATGGCGGCTAACAGGGAGGGAGGCGAGCGCATAACGGCCGAGGAGGCACTGCGCTGCTATACCGTCGGGAGCGCCTACGCGGAATTCATGGAAGGCCGGAAGGGCATGCTGAAGGCCGGCATGCTCGCGGATTTCGTCGTTCTCTCGCAGGATCTCACCGCCGTCCCCCGCGAGAGGATAGGCGACACCGTGGTGGAGGAGACTATCGTGGGCGGGAAGTCGGTGTATCGCCGCGAGGCATGAGGGCTTTGACTTCGCCCGAGCGTCGATAGTATATTACGGTCTTCGAAGATCGACCGGCGCCGCGCATGCGGGCCGAACGACGACGAAGCCGCGCCCGCCCATGGAACCGCTCTCGGGGCGCGCGGATCGGAGCGGACCATGTCCAGGAAAGTCCTCGTCATCGGGGCCGGAATAGCCGGTCTCTCGTCTGCCAGCTACCTGCAGCGCAACGGATTCGAAACCGAGATCTACGAGCTCCACGACAAGCCGGGCGGGCTCTGCGCCGCGTGGAAGCGGGGCGGCTACACCTTCGACGGCTGCATCCACTGGCTGATGGGCTCGGGGAAGAGCAGCAACATGCACCACATCTGGAAGGAGCTCGGCGCCGGGGACCTGGACTACGTCGAGTGGGATAAGTACATGGTCGCCCGGCTCCCCGACGGCGACAGCTTCACCATCTACACCGATCCCGACAGGCTCGAGGCGGAGATACTCAGGCTGGGGCCCGAGGACGGCGATTTCGCGAGGCTCCTGTCCTCGAAGATCCGAGCCGTGGCTCGGGCCGACATGCCTCCGGCCTACGACAAGCTCCGCTTCCGCGAGATCATGGCCCTGCTCGCCGCCCTGCCCGCCGCCCTCCCCGTGCTGACCAAATGGACCAAGGTGCCGCTGCAGGGCCTCGTCGACGACCTCAAGAGCGCCAAGCTGCGGGCCGCCTTCAACACGCTTTTCGGCGAGTCGCTGCGGGACTTCCCCGCCGGCGGCCTCTTCATGATGCTGGGCTTCATGGCCAAGAAGTCCGCCGGCTACCCGATCGGAGGCTCCCTGGCCTTCGCCCGCGCCATCGAGGCGAAGTACCTCTCCCTCGGCGGTAAGATCAGGTACGGCGCCAAGGTCGATCGGATCGTCGTCGAAGGAGGGAAGGCGGTAGGCCTCGAGGGCGCCTGGGGCGAGTCGAGGGGCGACTATGTGATCTCCGCCGCGGACGGCCGCGATACGCTCGACCGCCTCCTGGGCGGCGCCGCCGAGGGTGGCGAGCTCGACGCCGCCTTCAAGAGCCTGAGGCGCTGTCCCTCGCTGCTCTATATCGGCCTCGGGCTGAACCGCGACTGCTCCGACCTCCCGCACATGCAGGTTTTCGAGCTCGCGAAGCCCCTCGTCCTCGAGGGCGGCGCCCTCGTCCTGAAGCGGCTGAGCCTCAGGTTGTTCAACTTCGACCCGAGCCTCGCGCCCGCCGGCAAGACCGCCGCCACCGTGATGCTCGAGACCGAGAACGACGGATACTGGACCGCCCTCGCCGCTCGCGATCCCGCGGCCTACGCCGCCGAGAAGAAGGCCGCGGCCGACGCCGTGATAGCGGCCATCGACGCGAGGGTTCCCGGCCTCGCCTCCTGGGTGGAAGCCGTGGACGTGGCCACGCCCACGACCTTCATCCGCTACACGAACAACTGGCACGGCAGCTACGAGGGCTGGCTGCCCACCTCCTCGACCTTCATGAAGAAAGTGCCGAGGACGATACCCGGCATCGGCAACTTCTTCATGGTCGGGCAGTGGGTGAACCCGGGCGGCGGGCTGCCCCCGGCGGGCATGGACGGGAGGAACATCGCCAAGAGGCTCTGCCGGGCCGAGGGGCGCCGCTTCAGGCCGGACTAGAGCTCGCGCTCGTACATCCGGTACTTGCGGTAGGGCTTGCCGCCGAGCTTGATGGCCGTATTGGTCATCGAGACGTTCTCTTCCTCGACCCAGGACATCTCCGCGCCGAAGTAGCCCTTGGGAACGCCGCGCTTGTAGAGGTGGTAGTACATCGAGAGGTCTATGCCGCGGTTGCGGTAATCCTCGTGGACGCCCATGCTCAGGACCCTGATGAGGTGGATCCGCTTGCGGGCGGCGAGGAGGCGGAAGATGCCGAAGGGCAGGAGCCTGCCAAACGCGGCCTTGAGCGACACGTTCATGTCGGGCAGGGAGAAGGCGGCGCCTACGAGCTTGCCCTCGACCTCGACGAATAGGGTGATGTCGGGGTCGATGGCCATCTTGAGGTCCTTCGCGAGCTGGACCACCTCGGGCGGGGTCATCGGCGTGTAGATGGAGTTGACCTGCTCGAAGTGGTTGTACAGCTCCGCGAAGCGCGCGACCTCGTTGTCGTAGTCCTTCATGTTTATGGTCCGCAGCGTGAAGCCGCCCTTGGCCTCGATCCGGGGCATTATGCGCTCGAGCCGCTCGGGAATCGCCGAATCGTCGAGCAGCCAGGCGATGAGGTCCTTCCACTTGCGGTTTCCGGAAGCCTGCACCAGCGCGTCGTGGTAGGGCGGGTTGTAGGGCATCATGATGACGGGCGAGCCCTCGAAGCCCTCGATCTGCGTGCCTACGAGGTCGCTCGGGCTGGGGCTCATGGGGCCGATCAGGCGGGTGCAGCCCCGGCCCTTGGCCCAGGCCGCCGCCGCCTCGAAGAGGGCCGCCGCGGCTTCGCGGTCGTCCGCGCACTCGAACCAGCCCCAATAGGCGGCCTTCTCGCTGTGGGTCTGCTCCCAGAGCCGGTCGTGGATGGCGACGATCCGGCCGACGGCTACGCCATCGCGCCTCGCGACGAATATCTCGCGGGACGCGTGCCCCCAGAAGGGATGCTTGGTGCTGTCGAGCTTCAACTTCTCGTCCATGCGCAGGGGAGGGACCCAATTGCCGTCGTCGCGATACAGCCGGTACGGCAGTTCGATGAATTCCCTCGTGGGCTTGACCGAATCGATCCTCTCGACGCTGACTTGCATTGGCTTCTCTCCCTTGAACGAGAATCCTAGATTCGCACGGAGCGAGTTGTCAAGGCCGCCCTATCCCGGAGGCTATTCCCTGGTCTATAATTGAGGCGGAGGGAAGCTTGGAACTCTTCCTGCGGATTGACCTGAGCATCTTTTGCCTGCTCTTCACGCTCGTGCTGGTCCTCGGAACGAGGAACAGGGGCGATCGGGCCTTCCTCGATTACCGGCTCTTTATGCTCATGCTCGGCTCCTCGGCGGTCGAGCTCGCGGCCGACACCGCGATGTGGTTCCTCGACGGGTCCGCGAGTCCCGCGGGCAGGACTGGGCTCGTCGCCTCGAGTCTCGTCTATTATCTGGGCCATCCCCTCGTTCCGATGCTCTATTCCTTCTACGCCGCCCATCAGGTTCTCCCGAGCGCCCGGCGCGCGCGATCCTGGTTCCCCTTCCTTGCGATTCCCGCCGCGGCCTCCGCGCTCCTCAGCCTGGCGACCCCCTTCACCGGCCTTTATTACTACATGGATCCGGCCGGCGTATACCACCACGGTCCCCTCTTCCTCGTCTTCGCCGCGGCCTCGTACTCCTACCTGCTGTTCGCCTTCGTCCTCGTGGCGGTGAGCGCCCGGCGCAAGGCCCTGGAGCGCAGGACCCTGTTCGCCCTGCTGTTCTTCCCCATCCCGCCCGCGATAGCCGGCGCCTTCCAGATGCGCTACTACGGCCTGGTCCTGATCTGGCCCGCCATAGTCCTCTCCCTCCTCGTCATCTACATCAACATCCAGCAGCGCAAGCTCTCGAGCGACTACCTGACCGGCGTATTCAACCGCAGGCGCCTCGACGAGTACCTCGAGACCCGGGTACGCGAGAGCCGCGCCGAGGCGAGGCCCGCGAAGCGCTTCGCCGGCTTCCTCGCCGACATGGACGATTTCAAGCTCATCAACGACCGCTGCGGCCACGCCGCCGGCGACGAGGCCCTAATAACCGCCGTTCGCCTCGTGCGCTCCTGCCTGCGCTCCGAGGACTTCCTCGCGCGCTACGCGGGGGACGAGTTCGTCGCGATCTTCCCCCTTTCTACCGAGGCGGAGCTAGCCCAGGTGGTCGATCGCGTGCGCCTGCGCTTCGCCGAGCACGCCCCTCCCGACGCGCGCTATCGCCTGTCGCTGAGCATCGGGGCCGCCGTCTTCGATCCCGAGCTCGACGCCGACGGCGACAAGTTCATCGAGCGGCTCGACGCGCTGATGTACAAGGAAAAGGCGGCCAAGAAGGCGCTCGGGTATATCGCCTGGGCGGGAGGGCGCGCATGAATCGCGCCAAGTCGCGCGGGGCGGCCTTCCTCTCGGCCGCGGCGCTCGCAGTGGCGATATCCGGCTGCCAAACCAAGCCCCCGCCGCCTCCCGCCGAGAGGGTCGCGGCGGTCGAGGCGCCGGCGCCTGAGGTTCTGTCGGACGCGAAACCGAGCGCGGCGCCCGAGGCCAGGGCCCCGGATGCTACGGCGCGGGATCCGAGCGTCATCAAGGCCGACGGGGAGGGATTCTGGCCCTCTCCGGAATCCCGGTCGCGGGAGATCTCCTTCTCCATCCTCATCGGAGACGCGAAGTTCCTGCGCTCATGGAGGGTCGAGATCGCGTCGGCGGTGGACCCCGGGATCGCGAGGACCTACTCGGGCGGCGCGTACGACAGCCCGGAGACCTTGGCCTGGGACGGCAGGGAAAGCGACGGCACCCCCTCTCCCGAGGGCTACTACGTCGCGACACTCACCGCCGACTACGCGGGCGGCCTCGCGCGGCAGACTCAGAGATCCTCGCCCTTCGCGCTGGCCCTCTCCCCTCCGGAGCCCCTCCTCCTCGCCGATCCGCAGCGCATCGACCCGAGCCGAGGGGGCCTCGGGCGTGGTGTCTCCTTCGAGCTCGTCGGGAGGGCGGCCCTCGCGCGGCTGGGCTCCTGGAGGCTGGACGTCGTGGGGCCGGACGGCCGGCTGTTCCGCGCCTTCGAGGGAGCCTGGCCGGCCGAAGGCTCGCCCGACAAGGTCGCCTGGGACGGCCTCTCCGGGGCCGATGCGGCAGTCGAGGCGGGCAAGCGGTACTCGGCCATCCTGACCGTACGCGACGTCTACGGCCACGCCGCGTCGGCGCAGGCCGGCATCGAGGTAGCCGACCTTCCCTTCGCCGCCGAGCGCAGCTCGGTGCGCCCCTGGACCAACGGCTTCTCGCCCAACGGCGACAAGGTCATGGACGCGATGGACCTCAGCCTCGGCTTCGGCCAGCGCTCGGCCGTCCGCTCCTGGCGCCTCGACATAGGCCAGGCCGGCAAGGGACCGGCGCGGGGTTTCAGGGGAGAGGCGCCCGACCTTCCCGACGCGCTGTCCTGGGACGGGAAGGACTCGACCGGAGCGGCCGCCCCCGAGGGGAGCTACTTCGCGACCCTATACGTGGACTACGGCTCGGCCTTCAGCCCCGCGGTCGCGCGAAGCCCCTCCTTCGTCCTCGACGTCACGCCGCCCGCGTTGGCCCTCGAAGTCTCCCCGGCCCCCTTCTCCCCCGACGCCTCCGGCTCGGAGGCGGGCGAGGGCCCCTCCGCGCTCTCGATCCGCCTCGGCGCGCCGGGAGAAGGGCCCGGCTTGCCCTCGCGGATCTCCGAGTGGAGCATCGAGATCCTGGATCCCGGCGACCAGGTCTTCGCCCGCTTCGGCGGCGCCTGGCCCCCCGCGGCCATAGCCTGGGACGGCGTCGGATCCGACGGGAGCCTCGTCGAGTCGGCGGAAACCTACAGGGTCGTGGCGAGGGCGCGCGACGAGCTGGGCAACTCGAGCCGGGCCGAGGGCGCCTTCGACACGGACATACTCGTCGTCAAGGACGGAGACCGGTACCGGGTCGCGGTGTCGAGCATCGTGTTCAAGGGCTACACGGCCGATTACGAGGACCTCCCGGCCGAGCAGCTGGCCCAGAACCGGCAGACCCTCGACAGGCTCGCGGCCAAGTTCGCCAAGTTCCCCGGCTATCGCATCCGGCTCGTCGGCCACGCCGTGATGATCAATTGGGACGATCCTAACCTCGGCAGGGGCGAGCAGGAGAGGATACTCCTTCCCCTCTCCCGGTCGCGCGCGGCGGCCATCGCGAAGGCCCTGGCCGCGAGGGGCATCGCGGCCTCGCGGATGATCGTCGAGGGAGTGGGCGCCTCGAGGCCCCTGGTGCCCGACAGCGACCTCGCCAATCGCTGGAAGAACAGGCGGGTGGAGTTCTTCCTCGAGAAGTAGGCCCGATCAGGCGAGCAGCGTCTCCCACCCGCGCGAGGCGGCCTCCCTGCGCAGGCGGCGGTCGGGGCTCACCGCGACAGGCCTACCCACCTCGAGGAGGAGGGGCAGGTCGTGGATCGAGTCGCTGTAGAAGGCGCAGTCGGCCAGATTCCGCCCGCGGCCGCTCGCGTAGGCGCGGACGGCGTCGCGCTTGGCGCCGCCGAAGAGGGCGGCGCCCTCGAGCCTCCCCGTGCAGCGCCCGCGGTCGAATTCGAGGCCGCTCGCGAGGACGGCATCCGCGCCGAGGAGCTCCGCCAGGGGCTGGACGATGAAGTCGAGGGAGGAGGTGGCGAGGACGACGGAGCCACCCTCGGCCTTGATCGATGCGATGAGCTCGACCAGCTCGACCCTGACGGCCTTCCTCGTGCTGCGCTCGAAGACCTCGCGGCCCAGCTCCTCGAGGACGCCCCTCTCCACGCCCACGATAGCCGGGAATTCGCCCTCGAAGAAAGAGGCGCCCCCCGAGCCGAGCCGATAGGCCGCGTAGTTGAAGGGGATCATGGCGAGGTGGCGGAGCTTGATGATGCCGCGGCGCGCCGCGGCCACCGCGAAGCGCCTGCCCGTCGAGCCATCGGTGATGGTGTGGTCCACGTCGAAGAAGCAGAGCTTGGTCATCTATCAGGCTTCCGCGGGGAGCGTGTGGCGGTAGCCGTCCGATCGTCCGGCGTACTCGCCCCGGTATTCGGGCGGGAGCAGCTCGGCTATCCGCATCATGACCTCGTCCGCCGCCTCGAGACGGGAGGACTTGGCCCTGCCGGACTGCGGCTCGCGCAGGCGGAAGGGGGCGCCGACCTTGATCCCCACCTCGGTTCGCTTTCCGCGGCGGAGGTTCTTCCAGAAGGACTCGCCGCCGAAGTGGGCGACGGGCACGATCGGCGCGCCGGAGTGCCAGGCCATCGAGACGACGCCGCCGTGGCCGCGCCCGAGGCGCCCGTCGTGGCTCCTCGTGCCCTCCGGCATGACGTTGAGGATCTTGCCCCGCGCCAGCGCCTCGAGGGCGAGGCGCATCGAGTTCATGTCGTTCGAGCCGCGCGCGACCGGGACGCACTCCCACACGGTCGCGAGCAGGCCGATGAGGGGGTTCCGCCAGGTCTCGGCCTTGGCGAATCCGGCGATGTTCCGGGGATAGAGGAAGGAGTAGAGCAGGGGCGCCTCGAGGAAGTTGACGTGGTTCGTGACGAGGATCAGGGGGCCTCTTTTAGGCACCTTGATGAGCTCCGAGACGTCGACCTTGCAGGCGAGGCCCAGGATCGCCCTGCCGATCGAGGCCACGACGTATGCCGAGCCTCTCATGTCCTGGGATTCTCCGCGTCGCAGACGATCCGCACCCTGGCGGCCAGGCACTCGACGAGGACGGACTTGCCGTCGATGCAGATGGTCTCGCCGTCGGCGTGGACGACGAGGCCGCCGTTGGGTGCCGTTATCGCGTAGCGCGACGAGCGCAGCGTCTCTATCTTGGGGTGGCCTTCCTGGGTCCCTTTCGTATAGCGCAGGATGAGCCCCATCATCTCGCGCCGGCTGAGGCGCCCCGCCATGCACATGTCGAAGAGCCCGTCGTAGTTCATGGACTTGGGCGCCATGAAGAAGGTGCCGCCCATGCGCTTGCCGTTCATCAGCGAGATCTGGTGGCTATCCTTCTCGATGGCGCCGTCGTCGTGCTCGACGCGGACCAGCGGGGCGTTCGGGTAGATGACGAAGGTCCTGAGGGCCCCGATCACGTAGGCCATGAAGCCGTGGACGTGTTGCAGCTTGGCCGCCTCGAGGCCGACGATCGTGTCGAAGCCCACCCCGATGCCGTTGGCGAAGTACCTGCCGTTCGGGTAGTCGCCGCCCGACACCCGACCCACGTCCATGGGCCGCGACTTCCCGGCCGCGAGGATGTCTACGCAGGCCCTGAGCTCGCCCGGCACGTCGGCGCCGTAGGAGAAGTCGTTGCCCCGGCCCATGCTGAGGACGCCGAGCATCGGGATGTCCTCGCCCCGCTCGCTCGCGAGCATGAGGCCGTTCACGACCTCGTTGACCGTGCCGTCGCCGCCGACCGCGACGGCGATGTCGTAGCCAGCCTTGCCCGCATCGCGGGCGAGCTCGGCCGCGTGCCATACCCCCTGCGTGAGGCGCAGGTCGTAGTCGATGCCCTTCGCCTTGAGCAGGGCCTCCGCCTCGGGTTGGCGCTCAGCCGCGGAGCCCTTGCCGGCCGTCGGGTTGTAAATGATCAAGTGCCGTCGTGACTTCATAGACAATTAAGTATAATGCAGGAAACCCTCAGTTGAAAGAGCCGGAGAGGGTTCGGATTATTTCCTCCCCGAACCTGGCGGCCTTCACCTCGCCCATCCCGAAGACGCCAAGCAGCTCCCTGGCGTCCGCGGGGGCCTTGGAGACGAGATCGTATAGGGTGCGGTCGGAGAAGATCATGTAATTGGGAACCTTGCCCGCCTCGGCGAGCCGCCTGCGCAGGGCGCGCAGGGCCTCCTCCATCGCCGCCTCGCGCGAGCCGGAGGGGTAGGCCGCGGCCTTGGCGGCGCCTTCCTTGGCTGGGCCGAACTTGGCCGAGGAGGCGGACTTGGCGCGAGCGGGCACGACGGCCGCTATCGGCGACTTGTCCCTGAAGGCCTGGAGGGTCTTCTCGGTCAGGGAGAGGACGCCGTACTTCTCGTCCTTGGCCAGGTAGCCCTTCCGAAGCAGCTGCGCCGCGAGGTCGAGCCATTGCGCCCTGGCCCACTCCTTGCCTATGCCCCAGGTGGAGAGCTCGGCGTGGCCGAGCCCGAGGACGCGCTCGTTCTTGGAGCCGACGAGCACGTCCACGACGTGGCCCGCCCCGTAACGCTCTCCCGTCCGCTTCACGCAGGAAAGGAGCTTGTAGGCCTGGGTCGTGACGTCGGCCTCGACGGCCGCGTCCCCGTCCGCGGGCGGGGCGCATGCGTCGCAGGCGCCGCAGCCCGCGGCGCCCGCGGGGCGCGAGTACTCCTCGCCGAAATGGGCGAGGAGGGAGACGCGCCTGCAGAGCGGGCTCTCCGCGAAGCGCAGCATCCCGCGCAGCGCGGTCTCGGCGGCCATCGCCTGGGCTGCGGAGACCTCGGTGCCGTCCCGGTCCGCCATGAGGGAGCGTATCTTCATCGCGTCGCCGTAGGAGAAGAGGAGGAGGGCGCGGGCGGGCAGCCCGTCGCGGCCCGCCCGGCCTACTTCCTGGTAGTACTGCTCGAGGCTCTTGGGCAGGTCGGCATGCACCAGGAAGCGGACGTCCGGCTTGTCTATGCCCATGCCGAAGGCCGTCGTCGCGCAGATCGCGCGGACCTCGTCGCGGATGAAGCGGTCCTGGTTGGCCGAGCGCGCCTCGTCCGGAAGGCCCGCGTGGTAGGGCAGGGAGGGAAGGCCCCGCGCGGAGAGGTCCGACGCGAAGGCTTCCGCCCGGGCCCGCGAGAAGCAGTAGACGATGCCGGAGCCCTCGGGGTAGGAGGAAGCGAGCTCGAGCACCTGGTCCACCGCGCGGGCGCGGCGCCTCACCTCGAGGAAGATATTGGGCCTGTCGAAGCCGGCCACGTATACCTTGGAGCCGACGAGCCCCAGCTCGGCGACTATATCGGCGCGCACGCGCTCCGTCGCCGTCGCGGTGAGGGCCAGGCAGGGAGGCGGACCAGAGCGCCCCTTTATCCGCTTCCTGATGTCGCCTAACGTTCGGTACTCTGGGCGGAAGTCGTGGCCCCATTCCGAGATGCAGTGCGCCTCGTCGATGGCCAGGAGGTCGACCGTGGCCCGCTCCAGGAGGGCCGAGGCCCGAGGGGAGCCGAGGGTCTCGGGCGCGAGGTAGAGGAGCCGCACCCGCCCCGTCGCGGCGGCCTCGGCGTTCGCCCTCCACTCGTCGGGGCCGAGGGTGGAGTTGAGCACCCTCGCCTCGATGCCCAGGGACCGGAGGAAGGCCACCTGCTCCCGCATGAGGGCGATGAGGGGGGAGACGACGAGGACGAGAGGGTTCGAATGCATGGCGAGAGCGGGTATTTGGTAGCAGAGGGACTTGCCCCCGCCCGTGGGCATGACGGCGAGCACGTCGCGTCCGGCGGCCACGTCCTCGATTATCTCCTCCTGGAGGGGCCGGAAATCGTCGTAGCCGAACACTTCCTTGAGGATCTTCCTGGCCGCGGCGCTCATGGCCCGAGTATACCGGCTTTCCGCGCCTCATGGCAAATGCGCGGCGGGCGCCCATAATTGAAGCCGCACCAAGGAAACCCCGGAGGCGCCATGGGCGAGGGAGGACATGGCCCATCACGTCCGGCACCTCGCCGCCATCGTCCAGGACAGGGGCGGCGACTCCCTCGTCGATTACCTCTCCTGGCTGAAAGTCCTCTTCGACGGCCTGGGCATCCCCGACGAGTTGATCTCCGCCTCCTTCCGCTGCGCGGGCCGAGCGACGGCGCGGCGGCTCTACCTCGACCTCTTCCAACCAGCCCAGCGCGAGCTGGGGCGGCTCTGGCTCCTGCGCAAGATTGGCGTCGCGCAGGAGCATTTCGCCTCCGCCGCCACCCAGCGGCTTATCTCCGCCCGGCGTCCCGCCCTCTTCGCCGGCGCGGAGCCTAGCGGCCGCCGATGGAGACTCCCACGAACGCGGAGGCCTGGAAGCGCCCGAGGGGGTATTCCGGGATGGCCGTCGCAGGGATGCCGCTCCGGTTGAGGGCGTAGCTCAGCTTGGCCCCGACCCGCAGGCCGTTCAGGTCGAGGGCGGCGCCGGCGCTCGCGAAGGGGTAGAGGGTCAAGAGGAGCCTGTCGGCGGAGGCCTCGCCCGGGCCGAGGTAGACGCGGCCGGCGCAGCCGATCCCCGCGTCCACGAAGGGGTCCACGAAGGATCTCGGCCCGAGGACGTGGTAGCTGGCGTAGGCGGCCTGGCCGTCCCAGTCGAGCCACCACTCCGACGTCGAGTCCTTATTGAAGGCCACGAGGTAGGATCCTCCTATCCCGATATGGCCGATCAGCACTTCCCAGCCGAAGCCTTCGAGGGGGTCCTCCGCCGTCAGGGCGCTCGCCGCTTGATCGAAGGTCGGCCTGTCAATAAAATCCTTCCCTATGACGGCGCCGAGGTCCACCCGCACGCGCGGGGCCCGAGCCTCGCCGAAGAGCGAGAGGGCGAGGCAGGAGAGCGCGATCGCGATTACCGTTGCTTTCATTCTGTTTGCTCCTGAGCACTTCAACAGCGCCCGAGCCTGGGACTGTCACCGTCGAAGGCGAATTTTATATTGTGCCCGGTGACGGTTTTACCCCTCGCGGTTGTTGTATCATTACAAGCATGCGGAGAATCGGTGCTTGACGTCGAGGCGCTCTACAAAAAATACGGCCCCATGGTCCTGCGCAGGTGCAGGAGCCTCCTCGGGGACGAGGAGAAGGCGCGCGATGCCATGCAGGACAGCTTCGTCCGCCTGCTGCGCCGCAAGGACGACCTGACGGGCGAGGCTCCGTCGAGCCTCCTGTACTGCATCGCGACCAACGTCTGCCTCAATGTGATCCGGGCGGAGAAGCGCCGCCCCGGCCTCCCCGGGGACGAGCTCATCGACCGGATCGCGGGGAGCGACGACGTGGAGGCCCTGGGGCAGGCTCGCGGCCTGATCGACGCCGTCTTCGAGCGCGAGGAGCCGTCGACCCGGACCATGGCCGTCCTGCATTACGTGGACGGCTTCACGCTCGAGGAGACGGCCTGCCGCGTCGGACTCTCCGTTTCGGGGCTGCGCAAGCGCCTCGCCGGCCTGCGCGAGCGCTCGCGGATATTGATGGAGGAGGGCGAATGAGTCCAGAACGAAGCCGCGTGCCCGATCTTCAGCTCGAGCAGTACGCGCTCGGCGAGCTGCCCGGGAACGAGAGGGCGGCGATCGAGGGCGCGCTGGCCGCCGACGAGGGCCTGCGGGCACGCCTGGCGGAGCTTAGGCGCTCCGACGAAGAGATCCTGCGCGAGGCGCCGCCGGCCGAGATAGCAGCCGCTATCAGGCGCAGGATGCTCTCCGCCCTGCCCTCGACGTCCTCGCCCCGGCCCTCGCGCCTGGCCCATAGGCCTCTCGCCTCCTTTGCCTTCCCCGCCGCGGCCGCCCTCCTCGTCCTCGCCGGGACCGTTATGGCAAGGGGGTTTTTCTTCCCCTCGACCGTCGAGCTCTCGCGTCCCAAGGGCGGAACGCCCGGGATCTCTATATATATGAAGGCCCCCTCGGGGCCGAAAGAGCTGCGCGACGGCGACCTCGCCTCCGCCGGGGACGTCCTGCAAATCAAGTACGGCGCGGGCGGCACGGGCTACGGGGCCGTCTTCTCGCTGGACGGCAGGGGAACCCTCACCGGGCACTTGCCGGCTCCCGGGGGCCCGGATGCCCGCTCTCCCCGCCTCGAGGCCGGAGGCGCCTCCCTCGCCTCGGCTTACGAGCTCGACGATGCGCCGGGCTTCGAGCGCTTTTTCTTGATTTATTCGCCGGCCGAATTCAAGCTGTCCGTCGCCGTCGACGCGTTGCGCGGCCTCGCGTCCTCCGGCGGCCTCGCCGCGACCGGGAGCTTGAGCCTTCCCGCAGGCCTCGAGTGGAAGTCCCTGCTCCTGCGGAAGGCGGGCGCCAAATGAGAGGGCTCCGACTCGCCGCCCTCTGCGCGGCCCTGCTCGCCCTCGCCGCCACGGCCGCGCAGGCGACCGCCCAGACGACCGCGCAATCCCCCACTCGCCGCTTCGCCCTCGTCATGGGCGCCAACGGCGGGGGCGAGGGCCGCGCGCGCCTGCGCTACGCCGCCTCCGACGCCCGCTCCTTCGCGGCCGTCCTCACCGAGCTCGGCGGCGTGCGCGAGGGCGACCTCGTCGTCCTCATGGACCCAGACGTCGCGGCCTTCCGCGGCGCGGCGCGCCGCGTCCTGGACTCGGCCGCCTCGGCCAACGCCGCCGGACAGCGCAGCGAGTTCGTCCTTTACTATTCGGGGCATTCTGACGACGTCGGCCTCCTTCTCGGCAAGGAGCGCCTGGCCTACGTCGAGCTCCGCGCGGCCATCGAGAAGGTCCCGGCAGCCGTCCGCGTCGCGATACTCGACTCCTGCTCCTCGGGCTCCCTCACCAGGTCCAAGGGAGGGGCGACTCGGCCGGCCTTCCTGTACGACGCCTCGACGGACATGGAGGGCCACGCTTACATAACCTCGAGCTCGGCGGAGGAGGCGGCGCAGGAGTCCGACCGCATCGGCGCCTCCTTCTTCACTTACCACCTCATCTCCGCGCTGCGGGGGGCCGCCGACCCGCACGGTGAGGGCAGGGTCACCCTCAACGAGGCCTACGCCTACGCCTTCCGCCAGACCCTCTCGTCGACCGAAAACACCAAGTACGGTCCCCAGCACGCGGCCTACGAGATAAGCCTGACCGGCTCGGGCGACCTGGTATTCACCGACCTGCGATCGGCCCGCGCGGGCCTCGAGCTCGACGAGGGACTGTCGGGCAGGCTCTACCTGCGCGACGAGAAGGGCAACCTCGCGGTCGAGCTGGACAAGGTCGAGGGCTCGAGGATGGAGATCGGCCTCCCGCCGGGCCGCTATGCCGCCGTGCTGGTCGATCGCGACGAACGCTCGCAAGCCTCGGTGCTGGTCGCCGCGGGCGGCCGCGCGACCCTAGCGCCCGGGGACTTCCGCGGCCTCGCGGTCGCCCCGACCGTAGCCCGCGGCGACGCCGAAAACCCGCCCGCCGCCACGCCGGCCTTCGCGGCCCAGCCGGCCGCCAGCTTCCCGATCTCCCTCGGCATGGACCTCCTGCCCGACCTGTCGCGGGGCCTTTTCTCCTCGCAGGTCGATAAGGCCGTATCGTTCAATATCATGTGGGGAAGCGCCCGCGACCTGCGCGGCGCGCAGTTCTCGACCTTCCTCAACGCGGACTCCGGCGAGCTCCATGGATTCCAGTTCGCGGGACTCGCGAACGCGGTAAAGGGGCGGGCGGGCGGCGTCCAATTCGCGCCCATCGCCAACGTCGCGTTGGGCGGCTTCGGGGGCGCTCAGCTCTTCGGGCTGGTCAACGTCGCCGGCGGCGACTCGCAGGGAGCGCAGGTCGGCCTCGTGAACGTCGCCTCGCACATAACAGGAACCCAGATCGGCCTGGTCAACGTTTCCGACCGGATCGACGGCGCGCCCCTGGGACTCGTGAACATCGAGCGGGGCGGGATCTACTCGCCCCAGATATGGACGGAGTCCGCCACGGGCCTGCGGGCCGGCCTCGCCTTCGGCACCCGCATCTTCTACACCCTCGCCTCCGCGGGCTTCGAGATAGGGACGGCGGCCCAGAGTCCCTCGACCAGCGTCGGCACGGGAGCGCGGCTGACGATCGGCCCCTTCTTCGGGGACCTCGACGTCTCGTGGCGGAACATCTACGGCGACGGCGGGACGCTCGATTTCTCGCGCCTCCAGTCGCGCCTCGAGGCGCGGGCCCTCGCCGGCTTCCCCGCCAAGGGACCGGGCCTCATGGTAGGCTGCGCCCTCGAGGGCTTCATGCCCGGCCTCTCGCGCGAGAACGACGGAGCCGCGGTCGCCGCCTTCCGCGTGGAGCCGCGGCTGCTCTTCGGGGTGAAGCTCTAGCCTCGATCCCGGATGCCGCGACCCGAGCGAAGGCCGTCGCCGTCGAGCGCCCTGATGTACTCGGCGACGACTTCTATCACCGCGCCGACCGCCTTCTCCGAGATCGCCTCGGGCAGGTCCCGAGAGGTATGCATCAGTATCTCCTTCCTGCCCACCCCTATCGGAAGGCCGATGATGCTCGCCGTCGCATAGCCCGCGAGGGCGAAATGGGAAGCGTCGGTGCCGCCGCCCAGGAAGGGAATCGAGCCGTATTTGAGCTCGTGGCCGCGGTCGCGCGCGGTCGCGCGGAGGGCTTCGGCCAGCTTCGGGGACAGCTTGGTGATGCCGTTCCTGTCCCTCCTCAGGATGGCGATGTCCTCGTAATCGTAGATGCTATCGACGTTGATTACGATCGTCTCGAGCGCTCCCAGGAACTTCCGGTTGGCGGCGATGAAGGCCTTCGCTCCCTTCTGTCCCGCCTCCTCTCCGTCGCTGAGCAGCACGGCGAGCCGGGTGCCCGCGAGCCGGTCCGGAGCCTCGGAGAATCGCTCGGCGAGCGCGAGGGCGATCGCGCAGCCGATGAGGTTATCGCCCGCTCCGGGGGAGCCTTCCTTGGAGATGTAGCGCCACATCGGGAAGGCGAAGATAGCCCCGGCGGCCAGGGTGCACTTCTCCCAGAGGGGGAGTGCGGGAGGGAGTCCCGCCGCGAGGCCGGCGATCAGGGCTTGGGCCAGGGCGACGAGGCAGGAGAGGAAGAATAGGACGGCGAGGAGGAGTCGAAGCGGGAAGATCGAGGCATGCCTCTGATAGAAGGAATAGATGCGCGCGCTGTCGTGATGGCCGACGAGGAGGACCTGCCGCAGCGGGGGACCCTCGGGCTCGAGGATGCCCACCACGTTCTCGGCATCGGTCGGCTCGAAAAGCCCGTCGAAGGCATCGAGATATAGCAGGAAATTCGCCGCGAAATAGGCGAGGGCGAGGGCCATGGCGGCGAGGCCCGCGCCGAGGGCCGCGAAACCGCCGAGCCAGGCGGCGGCGAGGCCGATCGAATAGGATGCCGCGAAGACCTTGCCGATGGCGTAGAGCGACTCGGGACGGATGCGGAAGGCCTCGCGCCGCGTATCCGTGCAGCTCGAGGACAGGAGGCCCTCGAGCTCCGTGCGGGCTGCTCGGCAGCCCTGGGTGCCGCTGACCCGCGGTCCGTGCCGGGCGACGAGGCGCGAGGTCAGGGCGAGGGCAGCGCGCGCGTAATCGTCATAGCCCCTGGCCATGGCTCTCCTTTATCGCGCCCTAGCCCAGGAGCTCGTTGATAGCCGCGGCGGCGCGTCTCCCCTCTCCCATCGCCAGGATCACCGTCGCGGCACCCAGCACTATGTCGCCGCCGGCGTAGACGCGGTCGATGCTCGTCTTCTGCGCGCCGTCCACGAGGATGTGGCCCCGCTTGTCCACCTTGAGGTCGGGGGTGGTACGGGACAGGAGGGGATTGGACTCGTTGCCTATGGCGACGATGACCGTGTCGAAGGGGACGACGCGCTCGCTGCCCTTGATCGCGACCGGGCTGCGCCTGCCGGAGGCATCGGGTTCGCCTAACGCGTACGATAGAATCTCGAGCGCTTCTGCGCGCCCGTCCTTGTCGCCGATGACCCGGGTCGGGCTCGTGAGGAAATCGAAGATTATGCCCTCCTCCATCGCGTGGCCGACTTCCTCGGACCTGGCGGGCATCTCCTCGCGCGTGCGGCGATAGAGCACCCGCACCTCCTCGGCGCCCAGGCGCAGGGCCATGCGGGCGGAGTCCATGGCGACGTTGCCGCCCCCCAGCACCGCCACGCGGCGGCTGGGGTAGATGGGCGTCGCCGCCCTGTCCCGGTCGTAGGCCTTCATGAGGTTGGACCTGGTGAGGTACTCGTTGGCCGAGAAGACGCCGACGAGGTTCTCGCCGGGCATCTCCATGAATTTGGGCAGGCCCGCGCCCGCGCCTATGAACACCGCGTCGAAGCCGTCCTCGGCGAGGAGGGAGCGCAGCTTGCGCGTGCGCCCGACGAGGAAGTTGAGCTGGTAGAGGACGCCCATCTCCGCGAGGAGGTTCGACTCGATCGCGACGAGGCTCTTGGGCAGGCGGAACTCGGGTATGCCGTAGACCATCACGCCGCCGGTTTTCTGGAAGGCTTCGTAGACCACCACCTCGTGGCCCTCGCGGCGGAGGTCTATCGCGGTGGTCAGGCCGGCGGGGCCCGAGCCCACGACGGCGACGCGCTTGCCGCTGGAGTTGCCCACGTCGGGCAGGTCGCAAGCGCCGCAGGCGCGCTCGTTGTCCGCCACCCAGCGCTCGAGCCTGCCTATCTGTACGGCCGCGTCGATCGATTTCAGCGACTTCCCGACCGTGCAGTTCGCCTGGCACTGGGATTCCTGGGGGCAGACGCGCCCGCAGATCGAGGGCAGGAGGTTCGTGCGCTTGATGGCCCGCGTAGCCCCCACGTAGTCGCCCTCGCGGATCTTTTTTATGAAGCCGGGTATGTCGACTCGGACGGGGCAGCCTGAGACGCACGGGGCGTTCTTGCAGTCGAGGCAGCGCTCTGCCTCGACCTTGGCCTGCGCCTCGGAGTAGCCCTCGGCCACCTCGAGCATGTTCGCCGCCCGGGCCTGCGGGACCTGGCAGGGCATGTCCTGCACCGGGAGGGCCAGCCTGTCGCGGGGCGAGAGCTCCCGTCCCTCCGACCTGATGGCGGCTATGCGGCCGAGCGCCTCCCGGGCCTGCCGCTCGAGGCCTTCCTTCGACGCGCCGCTCATAAGGCTCCCTTCGCGAGCCGTTCCGCCGCGCTCGTTTCGCTCGCGAGAGCCGCCGCCAGGTCGAGGTGGCATCTGTGGTGGGCCTCCTCCTCCTGCTTCCTGTAGGAGCGCAGGCGCGACATCATCCCATCCCAGTCCACCAGGTGACCGTCGAATTCGGGGCCGTCCACGCAGACGAACTTGGTCTCGCCCCCTACCGAAACGCGGCAGCCTCCGCACATCCCCGTGCCGTCTATCATGATCGTGTTGAGCGAGACCAGGGTCTTGACGCCGAAGGGCCTCGTGGCCTCCGCGCAGAATTTCATCATTATAGGGGGACCGATCGCCACGACGATGTCGGGAGGCCGGTCCGAGGCGCAGATCTCCTTCAGGGGCTCGGTGACCAGGGCCTTGCGCCCCGCGCTGCCGTCGTCCGTCGCCACGATGAGCTCGTCGGCTATCGATTTGAGCTCCTCCTGCATGATAAGGAGCTCGGCCGTCCTCGCTCCCGCGATCACCACGACCTCATTGCCGGCCTCCTTGAGGGCCTTCACGATGGGATGCAGGGGAGCGAGCCCGATGCCGCCTCCGACGCAGACCGCCTTGCCGAATCTCTCTATGTGTGTCGGGTTGCCCAGGGGGCCGAGCAGCGTTATGGGATCGCCGACTTCCTTGGCCGCCAGGGCGTGCGTGCTCGCCCCGACCGTCTGGAATACCAGGGTGATCGCGCCCCGCTCGGGATCGGCGTCCGCGATCGTGAGCGGGATCCGCTCGGCGAAGTCGTCGTCCGCCTGCACGATGACGAACTGCCCCGCCCTGCGCTCCCGCGCCACGAGGGGAGCCTCCACCTCTACGCGGTACACTTCCTCGGAAAGCCGTCTCTTGGAAAGTATCCTTGTCATTTCGCTGCTCCGGTCTTGAAGCGGGATACGGCCTCCTCGAGGCCGAGAACTCTTTCGCTGTTGCGCTCGGCCTCTTCGCCGACCATCGCCACGATGCGGCCGAGGGACTGGGTCGCCCCAGTCTCCTCCTGAACCGCCTCGAAAATCTCGTTGGACGCGGCCACTATGCGGAGCATCGACTCCTCCATCCCCTGCGACTGCGACCGCTGGCCCTCCGCCAGCGACTCTATGAGCCGGGTGGCGTCCGCCAGGGACTGCGAGCTCCGCAGTATGTCCTCGGCTCCCTCTCGCTGCTCGCCCATCGAGGCGGCGATGGTCCGGACGAGCTCGCTCGTCTGCGCGACTCCCTCGCGGATGCGGGAAAAGGCTTTGCCCGCTCGGTCTCCCAGCGCGGCGCCGCGGTCGGTCTTCTCGGCCATGCCGCGGATCAGGAGCTCTATCTCCTTGGCGCTCTTCGCCGAGCTCTCCGCGAGTGACCGCACTTCGTCGGCGACCACCGCGAAGCCGCGACCGGCGTCGCCCGCATGGGCCGCCTCTATCGCCGCGTTCATCGCGAGCAGGTTCGTCTGGGCGGCGATCTTGGAGATCGCGCCGATGATCTCGCGGACCGCCCGCGACGCGGCCTCGATCTCGGCTATCGAGTCTATCGAGGCGCGAAGGGCCTCGTCGCCCTCCTCGGAGGCCTTCTGCAGGGCGGTCGCCAGCTCGTCGGCCTTCTCCGCGGTGCGCGAGACCGAGGCTATGTTGGCCGCCATCTCGCTCACCGCCGCTGAGCTCTGGTCCATGAAGCCCGACTGCTCTCCCACCTTCGTCGCCACCTGGCCGATCGAATCGAGGAGGCTCGAAATCTCGCCCTCGGTGGAGCTCACCGTCTCCATCTGCCTCGAGACCGCGTCGCGCACGGCCTCGACGGAGGCGCCCAGCCCGCTCACCGACTCCGCGGCGGCGCCGGCGCTGCCCGTCAGCCTCTGCGCCCCCCCTTCGACCGAGGCGGAGAGCTCGCGGACCCTGGCCGTGAGGCCCGTCAGGCGCTCGAGGAAGAGGTTGAAGGCTGCCGCCGTGTCGCTGATCTCGTCGTTGCGGACGAGGGGGATGCGCATCGAGAGGTCGCTCTCCCCGACCGCCACCTTGCGCAGGAGGCTGCCGACGTCGGAGGAGCGGGCGGCCAGCGTCAGGCCGACCGTCCTGAACAGAGAGAGGGACCAGAGCCCGATGAGGGTGGAGAGGCAGAGGATCCCAAGCAGGAACTCCGAGGGAGCCGGGACCCGCGCGGCGGCAAGCGCCGCGTAGCCCGCGGCGCCCAGGAGGACGATCAGGAGGAGGGTCGAGGAGCCGCCGGCGAGGAGGACTTGCGATGAGAGGGACTGCCTCTTCCTGGCCTCGGCCCGCGAGGTGAAGCCGAGGGAGGAGAGGGGCTTCCTTAGAATCGACTGGATGATGACGAGGCACTGGAAGGCGGCGGCGAAGCCGATCGCGGCGTCCGCCGCGATCAGCATCGTCAGCGCGAGCGGCGCTTTGTCGGCCGAGG
>JANXYQ010000098.1 GCA_025355995.1 Spirochaetaceae bacterium
CGACCAGGTGCGCACCGCCCATCGACGGTGCGCAGCCGGCTGTGGCGCTCACGCAGGGGCCGGGCCCGGCGATCTCGGCGGGTTGATCGCACACGGGCCGCAGGTAGGTGAGGAAGTCGAACAACAGGATGCCGTCCATCGGATCGCGTCCATCGAGCGCGCCTTCGGCCCTGGCGCGCAGTTCGCGCCGTCCTTCGGCAATGCCGGACGTTCCCGTTGGGCCGAGCACGCCTTCGAGTCCCGCCGGGCCGATCGCGCCGAACCATTCCAGGTGTCGCTTGAAGGTCGGCAGGTTCGCGTGCGTCACGAAGCGCTTCAGCAGGAACTCGAGTGTGACCTTCCCGGGTGACGTCGGCCAGGCGAACGCCGCCTTCGTGATGCCGCCACGCAGCCACGCGGGCATCCCGTTGAACACCGTTGCGGCCCGGTGGCCCACGTACGTCGGGTAGCCCCCGAACAACTCGTCGGCGCCCTCGCCCGAGAGGATCATCTTGATCCCCATGGCCTTGATCTTGCGCGACATCAGGTACATGGGCGTGCCTGCGCGGATGGTGGTCACGTCGAAGGTCTCGAGGTTGTATATGACGTCGGGTATCGCGTCGAGGGCTTCCTGGACCGTGAACTCGATCTCGTGGTGCTGGCTGCCGATGTGCTCGGCGACTTTTTTCGCATAACGCGTATCCGGCGCGCCGGGCAGGCCGACGGAGAAGGAGTGCATGCGGGGCCACCAGGCGCGGTCCCTCTCGTCCGACTCCACGCGCCTCTCTGCGTGCTTGGCCGCGATCGCGGCGATTATCGAGGAGTCGACGCCGCCCGAGATGAGGAGGCCGTAGGGAACGTCGGACATGAGCTGCCGCTTCACCGCGGCCTCGAGGGCGTCCCGAAGCGTCTCGAGGTCGGCCTCTCCCTTCGGCACGAAGCCCTCGGCGGCCCAGGCGGGCTTGTACCACTTCACGAGCTTGCCATCCTTGGACTCGAAGTAGTGCCCGGGCGGGAAGAGCTCGACCTTGGGGCAGATGTCGTACATCGCCTTAAGCTCGGAGGAGACGAAGAGGTTCCCCTCGCCGTCGCGGCCCCAATACAGGGGGTTGATGCCCATGTGGTCCCGCGCGATGAAGAAGCTCCCGTCGCGGGGATCGTAGATCACGAAGGCGAAGATGCCGTTGAGGAGCTTCACGAACTCGGGGCCGAGCTCGTCGTAGAGGTAGAGCAGGGGCTCGCAGTCCGATTCCGTCTGGAAGCTGTGGGGCTTCTTCAGGTACTTCTCGCGGAGCGCCATGTGGTTGTAGATCTCGCCGTTGACGGCGAGGACGCGGCCGGTGCCCCGGTCGACGAGGGGCTGGGCCCCGTGCGTGAGGTCGACGATGGCCAGGCGCTCGTGGCAGATCACCGCGCGATTGTCGGAGTAGACGCCGCTCCAATCCGGGCCCCTGTGGCGAAGGCGCTTGACGTGGCCGATCGCCTGCTTGCGAAGCTCGATGGGGTCTCCCTTGATGTCGAGGACGGTGAATATTCCGCACATGTCGCGACTCCTGGCGTGGAATTGATGGAGTATGGATGAAATATGCGGTAATCTCAATACCCCGTATAGTGCGATTAACCCACGCCAACGTGACTTTGCCCGGGCCTTTTTTCGGACAGTCGTGGGGGGGCCGCGTGGATGCTCTGCATCCAGGCCGATCGAGGCGGGCGTTCCAATAGGATAGCCGATATCGCGATTGCGTTTCATCCCAAGACGCGTTCTCCCGCATAATGGCGCCGGCGGCACTCGCGTGTGGGTATCTGTTTGGCGTTCGGCCGATTGACCGTCGGGAACAACAGCTTTTACGTTCATCTACGCGACGCCATCGGGCTGGGCGCGAAGGGCGGTGGTTGCGCGGAGGGTGTCATAGGAAAATATGGGGCTTCGGTCCCGAGGAACCCCGCATTTTTCTATGACGCCCCCCCCCCACCACAGCGGGTGAAAGGTCGAATGGCCGTGGCGGCATAGCGATCTCTCCTTAGCCCTTCTCGAGCCAGAGTATCGAGGTGACCAGGCGCGGGTAGAGCCGCGATCCCAGGTCCGCGCCGCTCATGGAGTCCACCTGGTCGGTCGCGGCATAGTCCGCGCTGCCGGTGCGCAGCCAGCGCGCGTGCACCGCGTCGCGCCTGGTGCGCTCGTCGTCGAGGCCCAGGACGCGCTCGGCCACGTACTGGTTCAGGAAGATCTTGGACAGCCAGGTATTCCTGCTCGTCGAGCTGAGCTTCCATCCGCCCGAGACCGGGTCGAGGCAGACGCCCGGGGCGAGGACGACATCGAGGTGCCGCTTCAGCGCGCGGACGAGCTCCCCGTAGGGGCCGTCGGCCCGGACGGCCTCGGGAGCCCCGCAGAAGCCGGGATAGGCGAGGCCCTCGACCGCGGGGATTATGCAGGAGCGGTTGTCGCTCTCGAAGACGGCGGGGATGAAGCCCTCGGCCTCGAGCATCTTGCCCGTGATCGTGCGGGCCGCGGCGCGGGCGGCGCCCGCTGCGGCCCTGGAGTCGGCGGTCTCGAGGCCGTCGATCCTGCGCAGCAGCGTCTCGACGCAGACGAAGGCCGACCAGGCCTTGACCGCGAGGTAGAGGTTGTTCCGCGCCTGCCCGAGGCTGATGTCGAGCGAGTCGTAGGTCGTTATCTCCGAGCCGCCGGCGCAGCGGTCGGAATCGCGGTCCATCACGCCGTCCCCGTTGGCGTCCCGGGCCAGCAGCGAATGGAGGCAGGCGGCTAGGGTGTGCCTTCGCCCCTTCGCCCAGGCGAGGTCCCCCGCGAGGTTCGCGTAGATGCAGGCCGAGAGGACCCAGTTGAGGGTCTCCTCGTAGCTCATGAAGCTGAAGCAGTCCGAGAGGCCCGGCATCTCGTATGCGGACCTGCCCTTTGGCGAGAAGCAGTCGTCGACGCCCTGGTCGTGGGCGAAGGCGAGGCCGAGGGAGTCCTCGTAGGACGAGCGCTCGGCGAAGGACTCGAGCTCGTTGCGGAGGGTCCAGGGAGAGAAGCGCGCCTCCCAGAAGGCCTGGTCCACGGTGAGATCGAGGGTGTTCATCATCTGGTACTCGCCCTCGTTGACGACGAAGAGGGGATCCCCCGATTCGGTGAGGAGGAGCTCGGTGCTCGCCGAGTAGCTGTGGGCGGCGTGGGCGAGGAGGAATTGGCGGTCCTCCGAGAGCTCCGAATCCTCGAGGAGGCCGTCCAGGCGCTCCGCGCGGAAGAGGGACTCCGGCGCGTCGTCGAGGGCGCTCTCGAGCACGTCCTCGAGGTCCTTGAAGAGGCAGCTGTGGTATACGTGGGCGCTCAGGCCCGCCGTGACGATCCCGTCCCGGAATACGCCGAGGGCGACGACGTGCTCGGCCGTCTCGCCGGGCGCGACGCTGAAGCGCAGGCCGCCCTCGGAGGCGAGGCGCCGGAGGGGCCGCGAGGCCCCGTCGGGGCCTCCGTCGAAGGCGGCCTCGACGACGGACCAGTCCATCACCTCCTCGATGCCCTCCTTCGGGCGGATCGCGAAACCGAAGGAGCTGTCCCCGGCCATCCCGAGGAGGGCGCCGGCAGTGGAGTCGGAGAGGGGCCTGCGTATCCCTTGCATGCCGAAGAGGCCGGTCATGGGCCCCGAACCGGAGCTGTTGTCGAAGCGGATGCGGAGCAGCATGGAGGGCCTGAGGCCCTCGCGGGCGGCGGCCGGCGTTACCGCCTGGGGGTCCGGCGCCTCGCCGAAGAAGGAGACGACGCGGAAGGACAGGGCTCCCGCCCTCCATTCCTCTCCGGAGAAGGAGACGTAGCGCTCGATCTCGCCCGACCCGAAATAAGCTGCGCTGCGAAGCCCGACCGCGCGGCTCGAGTCCACCTCGTCCTCGCGGTAGGCGGAGGCGCCGAGCCCGAAGGAGACTCCGGCCGAGAAGGGGAGGAGCCTCGGCTCCTCGCGGCCGCTGCGGTAGCCGACGAACAGGCCGCCGCGCGGCGGCCGGACGTCTCCGATTACTACGCCGGCTCCCCTTCCGAGGCGTCCGAGCACCAAGGAGCCGTAGGCGCCCCAGATGCCGTGAAGGGAGTAGTAATCTATCTCGGGCACGCGTACGGCCATATTATGATCCTCTCCGCCCCTCCCCGATGAATCGGGAAGGGGTTATCTGTTCCAGCATAGCGTCTCGGCTCCCCCCTGTTCATCGGGTATGAGTCCGTTTATTCCATAGGCGGTTTTACCTACTCCTTGATCGAGCCCACGTTGAGGCCCACCACGAAGTATTTCTGCAGGAAGGGGTAGACCATCAGGATCGGCGCCGTCGCGAATATCGTCCCCGCCGCCCGTATCGATATGGGAGTCACCGTGCTCGCGATGATGTTAGCGGCCATTCCCGCGGTGTTTATGTCGGCGGCGCTCCTCGACTGGTTCATCGATTGCTGCAAAAGCGCCATCAGCTGGTATTGCAGGGTAAAGAGCTCGGGCTTGTTCGAGTTGTACAGCAGCGTGTCGAACCAGGCGTTCCAGGCCCCGACGGCGACGAAGAGGGCCACCGTGGCGAGGACGGGCTTGCAAAGCGGCAGGACGAAACTCCGGAATATCCTGAAATCGCCCGTACCGTCGATCCTCGCCGATTCGAATATGCTATCGGGTATCGTCTTGATGAAGGTCCTGATGACGATGAAGTTGAAGGCGCTGATCATGGACGGGATGATGTAGACCCAGAACGTCCCGTTCAGGTGCAGGCTCCTGATGAGGAAATAGTTCGGGAAGAGGCCCGCGTTGACGTACATCGAGAGCAGGACGATCATCGTGAAGGGCCTGCGCAGCACGAATTCCCTACGGCTAAGGGCGTAGGCCAGCATCGTCGTCAGGAAGAGGTTCAGGATCGTCGAGCTTACCGCCCTCGCCACGGAGATGAAGAGGGCGTTGGGAATGTTGGCGGTTACCCAGATGGACTTGTAGTTCTGGAACGTCCAGATGCGGGGCCAAAGGTAGATGCCTCCCCGCGTCGTGTCGACCGCCTGGTTTAGGGAGATGACTAGGGTGTTCCAGAAGGGATAGAGGGTGATAAGGACGATTGCCGTGAGGACCACCGCCTTGTAGACGCTGAAGCCAGCCTCCGCCAAGTAGCTTCGCGTGCTCAGGTAGAGCTTGCCGCCCAATCTCAGGGTCATACCAGCTTCTCCTCTCCGAGCTTTCCCGACACCCAGTTGGCCGTAAGGAGGAGGAGGATGTTCACCACGCTCTTGAACATGCCGCCGGCCGTCGCGAGGGAGTAATTCCCCTGGCGCATGCCGTAGTTGACGACATAGATGTCGATGCTCTGCGAGTAGTCGGCGTTCATGCCGTTGCGGAGCAGGTACTGTATCTCGAAGCCGGATTCCATGATCCAGCCCAGGTTCATGATGAGGAGCACGATTATGGTCGGCTTGATGCCCGGGAGCGTTATGTTGCGAATCTTGGATAGCCGCCCGCAGCCGTCGATCTCGGCGGCCTCGTACAAGGCGGGATCGATCGCCGACATCGCCGCCAGGTAGATGATCGTATTCCAGCCGACCTCCTTCCAGACGTTGGTGAAACCGACGATCCACCAAAAGGCCTTGGGCTCGCCGAGCCATAGCTTGGGCTCCTTGGCGAGGCCCAGCCAACCGAGGACGATGTTGAAGACGCCGTCCGAGGCGAGCATGGTCGATACGAGGCCCGCGACGACAACCCAGGATAGGAAGTGCGGCAGGTACGAGATCGTCTGCGCGAATCGCTTAAGCCGCTTGGCCTTCACCTCGTTCAAGGTGATCGCCAGGCCGATCGCGAAGGCGAAGCCGAAGACCAGGTTGATGAAGCTCATCGCGAGGGTGTTGCGCATGACCATCGTGAAGAGCTCGTCCGAGAAGAGGTACTTGAACCACTTGACGCCGACCCAGAGGGAGGCGAAGCCCTTGGCGGGCTTGAAGTCCTGGAAGGCCATCGTCCAGCCCGCGAGGGGGACGTAGGTGAATAGGATGACGTAGAGCACGATCGGCAGGGACATCCAGAGGAGCTGCCTCTGCGTCATCAGGCTTTTCCAGAATCCCGGGGATTTGCGTAGTACGGCACTGGGCATCGGCGACTCCGAGGGCGAAGGTCTGCCTAAAAGCGGCGGGGCGCGGACATTCCCGCGCCCCTCCGGCAGGTCGGTAGGCTACCGACTCTTACTTAAGCTTTCCGTACTTGGCCATGCGATCGTCGAGGCCCGCCTGTATGTAGGCTTCGAAGAGACTCACGTTGGTCTTCTTGAGATCGTCGACGTAGGCGGCCCACTCTTTCTCGAAATCGGCGGGCTTGGCAAGGATGACCTTGGGCAGGTCCTTGGCGTAGGTGTCCTGGGCCTTGGTGAAGGCGAGCTTCTCGGGCGAGCCGTCCGCGGGGACGATCTGCCAAGCCGGATACCACGGCGGATTCACCGGCGGGTTGTGGTCCATGAGGTCGGAGTAGCTGTAGGCGCCGTAGGCCTTGAGGATTTGCTGGTCCTCAGGATGCAGGGAGGATAGGTACAGATCGGGATTGTTCCTGAGGGTGGCGGCGAGCCCGCCCTTCGTGAAGTGACCCTCGTACTTCGGGGCCTCGGCCCACCAGAGCTCGGCTAGGTTGTGGAGCTTCCAGGCGACGTCGTCCCAGCGGGCCGCCTGCTCCTTGGTCTGGGTGGGCTGGCCGGCCTTGTCGTAGCCGTAGTCGATTCCTTCGACGCCCCACTGCATGATCTTGTACCAGGCGGGATCGAACTGCGCGTCGAGGAACTTGATGATGCGCACCGGGTCTTTGGCATTGACGCTGATGCCGTAGCCGCGTTGGAGGTTGGGCAGGGTCTGGTCGCGCCAGTGGGGCTTGATCGACTTGTCGAAGACTATGGGCAGGGGCATCATCGTCTCCCAGACGCGGTTCTGGGCGACGAGGGCCTTGGAGGCGTCCTGGAACTGCCAGTACTGGTCGTGCACGCCCAGGATCTGGCCGTTGGCGAGCTTGGCCATGTACTGGTCGTAGTTGTCCGTGAAGGACTCGCGGTCGACGAGGCCCTTCTGGTTGAGGTCGTTGAGGAGCTTGTACCAGCGCTTGGCCTCGGGGCCGTAGTACTGGATCCTGTACTTGCCAGTATTCGGGTCGACGATGCCGTCGCCGTCGTTGGGGTAGCCGGCGAGGAAGGGCGGCGGGTTGCAGAGGTCGAACTTGTGCCAGTCGTAGGTGAGGATGGAGAAGCCGATGGTCGGCTTGCCGTCCTTGGTAGTCGGGTGCTTGGCCTTGTACTTGGCGATGAGGTCGAAGTACTCGTCGATCGTGGTGATCTTCGGGAAGCCGGCTTCCTTCATGATCGCCTTCTGGATGAACATCGCCGGGCCGTAGTACTCGGTATCGACGACGCCGTTCTCGGGGACGCCGTAGTCGAGGAGGGTGTACACGTGCCCGTCCTTCTCGTGCATCTTCGCCCAGGTGACGGGGTTGGACTGATAGTGCTTCTTGAGGTTCGGGGCGTACTTCTCGATCAGGTCCTCGAGGGGGATGACGGCGCCCGCGTCGATGAATTTAGGGGAGTTGATGTGCAGGAGGTCCGGGTAGTCCTGTCCGGCGATCATGACGCCGATCTTCTGGTCCGCCTCGCCGACGGCGATATCCCACTTGAAGGTGACGCCGAGCTTTTCCTTGATCAGCTTGTAGGCGCGATTGTCCTCGGGCGGGATGGGGAAGTTCGTGTTGACCGTAAAGACCGAGATCTCGATCGGCGGAAGGTTGCTCGTCGGCAATTTGTCCACGGGCTGTGCGACGGCGGCCATCGACGCCAGGGCAGCCGACATCGCGAACGCGCATAACGCTTTCTTCATCAATGCCTCCTTTGTTCATCCTGAGAAACGATACCGAGAGAGGGTGCGCTTCGACCGAAGGCATCCTGCCTGAGCGATCAGGCTAACCTCGTATGTGAAAACGCAATATAGGCATTCTCGACGGCAACCCATAGGTGTTTCCACTTATATGCGGGAATGGGGGAGCTCCCTCCTATACGGACAGCGCCCGGTACTCGAACCAGTCGAAATCTGCGACGTCGCCCGATTCGCGGCCGCCGCCCGTGGCGAAGATGCCGATCGTCGTCCCGACGAAGCCGCCGGCCCGCTCGGTGCTCAAGATCCGCCCGTCGATCCCCGCCGCGAGGAGTTCCAACGCGCCCGGCCTGTTCCCGAAGCGGAAGGCGAGGTCCTGCCCCCGCGCCTCCGCCGCCAGGACGATTCGGCCGCCGGCGAAGGGACGCTCGGCGAGGATCCTGTCCGCGGCGCCATCCGCGCAAACAAGCCGCACGGCTGCGCCCGCGGGCGAGCGCGCGAGCTCGAGGCGATACTGGAAGTCCTCGCTTTGGAACAGGACTAGCCCTGCCGCCTCTCCCTCGGCGCGCGGGGCGAATTCCATTTCCGTACGCGCGGACCAGTCCTTATCCTCCTGCCTGCGCCCGACGAAGCTCGCCCGGCCCTTGCCGCGCATGCCCTCCGCGCCCAGCCTCAGCCGCAGATAGCCCGGCCGCTCGGAGAGGCTGGAGAAATCGCTCGCGGGGAAGCGGAGAGAGAGCCAGTGGAAGCCCAGCCTCGGGTCCTCGAAGTGATCGCAGCCGGGCACCGGAACCGGATCGAAGCGCGGCAGGAGGGGGAGGGGATAGCTCTCCTCGACCCGCCCCGATCCGGGGCTCGGCAGGGGCCAGTCGTCCTCCCAGGCTACGGGCACGAGGAAGGTCTCCCTGCCCAGGTTCTGGTAGACGCCGCCGTAGGGCCGCGAGGCGAGATGGACCATCCACCAGCCGCCGTTCGGGTCGTCCACGA